>JBDLUN010000058.1:0-3649 GCA_039805245.1 Bacteroidota bacterium | reverse complement strand
GTCTCGAGCTTAGCCAATAAAACAACTCCCATATTCTTATGTTTGCACTACTTAAATCAATGAAATTAATTATTCCTGATTAATTTGATCTTTGAAATGAATAAGCCATGCAAATGACAGTGGTGATTTATACAATAATCGGGATATTGACAGCCTTATGGTTTTGTTTGTACAAAATTGACACCTTACCTGAAATGGAGGAAAAACCTACATGGGGCTTTCGGTTGATCATCCTCCCGGCAACAGTTTTGTTATGGCCTGCAGTTATCTTTCAACTCAACAAACGCCCATGAACTTGAAGCTCCGCAATAGGCATTTGAAAGCCTGGATTGTACTTCTCCTGACGGTATTGACCCTAACAAGCTTGGCCCTTTTCTCCCAAACAATTTTATGAGTACGCAATTTGTAGCTGTACAGTGGAATCCTTTCAAAAAAAAATATGACCTGATCCTTTGGTTGGGCAATCTGCTTTTCCTCAGTACATTCACCATCACCAACCTCATCCTGTTTCCCCATCACAATATCAATACAATCCTGATAAGGGGATTGGGACTGTTGTCGGTACTGCTGTTGCACCTGATTTTAATAATAGGTCCTTTGTCTCGATTGGACGCCAGATTTCTTCCCATCCTCTACAATAGGAGGCATTTGGGCGTAAGCATGTTTCTGTTGGCGGCAAGTCATGGTCTGCTCAGCCTGCTCTGGTTCCATGGAGGTGGCAATACGGATCTTTTGAGCTCCCTTTTCCTCAGCAATACCCACTATTTTTCACTGCAATTTTTTCCTTTCCAAACCCTTGGATTTGCGGCGCTATTGATCCTGGCTATGATGGCTGCCACAAGTCATGATTTCTGGCTTGGATTCCTCTCCCCCTTGTGGTGGAAGGCCATGCACATGCTGGTCTATTTGGCTTATGCACTTGTTATGCTGCATATTGTAACGGGTATTTTACAATTTGAAGACGATCCCTTGCTGATTTCCTTACTTTATGCAGGCATGATCATACTTTGTACCTTACATATTTTTGCTGCCTGGAAAGAAAGAAAACCCATTACAAAACAAAAGGATTGGATACCTGTAGCAAACCTGGATGAGTTCATTGAAAACAGGGCGAAAACGGTTTGCGTGAACCAACGCAGGGTTGCGGTTTTTTTATATGATGGCAAGCTCAGTGCTGTTGATGATCAGTGCAAGCATCAGATGGGGCCATTGAGCGAAGGAAAGATTGTTGATGGTTGTATCACCTGCCCCTGGCATGGGTACCAATACCGGCCTGAAGATGGAAGGTCCCCGGCTCCCTTTACCGAAAAAGTGGCCACCTACCGGTTGGCCCTTGATCATAGCAAGGTTTATATAGATCCAAACCCATTACCTGAAGGCACCCCTATTGAGCCGCTGCAAACTGGTCAAGCTTCCCCCTTAAAGAAAGACCAGCCTTTTTTTATCGGTTGGCAAAATAGAACAAACAAGATCCAGCTTGCCTTCTTGAAAAAGGTGATTGTCACTTTTTCCGGATTCCTCTTGCTGATGGCCGTAACCACCGCACTCAAACAACAGAAAATTTCACCCTACCAAATTGATTATGGAACAGTAAGGAAAGTGGAAGGCTGGTTAAGTGCAAAACCTATCCCCATGCTAACGGTGCTTACCGGCAAGGACGGTATGGGCAACCCCGTTTTCAAATCCATATTGTTGGTGGATGCCCTTAAACATGGAGCCAATGAAACGGTTAACAAAGCCCTCCAAGGGGCATCCTCCGCTCGGGTAAGTATTATGGGTTATGTGGGCACCACCGCGACGCCATGCGGCAATGGGCATCCTGAATCATCTGTCGCCTGCTTTACCACCATTTCTGGAGAGCACTGGTCTCCAATAATGGAGATTGAAAACGGTACCTTATCCATCAACCTACTTCCAATGCCCACCATAAAACCCATGGAAAGTATTGGAGCAGCGAAAAAACAAATCACCCTTACCGGTGAAATCATTGACCCCAAGTGTTATTTTGGCGCCATGAATCCGGGATCCGGCAAACCGCACCTCAGCTGTGCTGTCCGTTGTATTGATGGGGGGATTATGCCCGTGATAAAATATCAAGCAAACGGAATTGAGCAATTCGCCTTGATGTTATCCGAAACAGGAACTCCCATCAACAACGAGGTGCTTCCTCTTATAGGATTACCTATTAAAGTCATGGGGAAATTGAGTTCATATAACAATTGGAATATTCTTTACATCTCTTCCCTCGAAACCAACCCCAACAAATCATGGACTTCATCCGCGTTTTAAGCCTCAATGAGCTGCCGCCGGCATCATCCAAAATCGTGAAGCTAGGCAATAAAAAGGTTGCCGTTTTCCATTACAATAACAAGATCACTGCAATTGGCAATGCCTGCCTGCATAGGGGCGGCCCGTTGGGTGTAGGACAAGTGAAAGCCAGTTATGATGGTTTTTATGTAAGCTGCCCCTGGCATGGTTGGGAGTATAACATAGAAACAGGTGCCGCGCCTCATGGATATGAAGATCAACAGGCCGTTTATGAAGTGAAAATCGAAAATGGTGAAATACTGATTAGTCAAGAACCTGTTGTGCAAGCCAAAAAAGCCTTCCATGACTCCCCATTACTGGAAGACCTCAAAAATCTCAACTACCAGACAACACCCAATTCCCTAAACATCTTGGGCATTTCTGCCACCAACATGAACAAGGATTTACCTCGATTTTCCACCTCAGAAGATGCCCTTGAAAAATCGCTTGCTTTTGCATCCACCCACTTGGGTGCTGAAACCCGGATGATCAAATTGCGTGACCTGGAATTCAAACATTGTGAAGGCTATTACTCCCAGCATATGCAAGCCTGTAATTGGCCCTGCAGCATAACAGAAATGAATCCTGAGGATGGGATGACCAAAGTTTATGCAGATATGATCCTCTGGGCTGATATTGTCATTTTGGCCACACCCATCCGTTGGGGTCAAGCTTCATCATTGTACTATAAAATGGCAGAGCGGCTGAATACAGTCCAGAATCAAATTACCCTGAAAAACAAAGTACTGGTCAAAAACAAAGTGGCTGGGTTCATCATTACCGGCGGACAGGACAACATCCAACAGGTTGCCGGGCAACTGATGTGTTTCTTCACAGACCTTGGATTTGCATTTCCCCCCTTTAGTTTTATGGGCTGGAGCAGGGGCTGGACCGCAGAGGATATGGACAAAAATGTGATGCAATTCAAAAAAAGTGAATATGTTGTTAGGGCATCCCAGGAATTGATTGAAAACGCAGTTGAAACGCTCAAACAGGTCAAAAGAATGGATGCTTCAAACATATCAGCTCCAAAACCCCGGAAAAACGACTCCTGGAGTACTGAAATTGAAAATCCGGAGCAGAATCACTGACCCCGAAATAGTATTTAATTGACTTTAAGTAATTTTGCAAAATAAATTACCGGCTATGAAATATCTGTTAACGCTCTCTGTTGTTTTGTTTTTCACCTTTTCTGTTTCTCAGGCCCAAATTGGAGCACGCCAGAAAAACTTCAACCTCCAAAAAGGCATGGTTGCGCTCCAGGGCTATGATCCGGTTGGTTACTTTACCCAAAAAAAGGCCGTAAAAGGCAAAAAGGAATTTGCATTGAATGTGATGGGTA
>JBDLUN010000057.1:0-2689 GCA_039805245.1 Bacteroidota bacterium | reverse complement strand
TGGTATAATAAAACCATTGGGATGAAAAAAGCGCCAGTAATTGTATTTGCACTTTTTATTGTTGCGGCAATCGCCATTGTCCAATTCAACAAGCCATCAGCACCCCTGACTGCCAGACCGGCAGTTGTCAATCCCCAGGCAGAACCCGACCCGGGTATGCCGCTCACATCCATCGAATTCAGTGATGCAACCCAAAACATGGGCAAGGTTGAAGATGGGGAAAAAGTGGAAATAGTCTTCCATTTCAAAAACACCGGAAACGAACTGCTGATCATTAAAAATGTTGCTGCATCCTGTGGTTGCACCATTCCGGAAAAACCTTTGGAGCCGATAGCCCCTGGAGAGAATGGCATCATCAAAGCATCATTCGATAGCCGAGGAAGAGAAGGTTTGAACCATAAAGTGATTTATGTTTATGCCAATACCAAAGAGGCCAAACATGACTTGGCCTTTGATGTGGAGGTGACCCCAACCAACTAAACAAAACAAAAACAAATATGATGAATTCTATCTTTTTGCAAGCCGCCCCCAATGCTGGTGTGATGCAACTCGTGCTCTTGGGTGGTATGGTTCTCGTTTTCTATTTCTTCATGATCAGGCCTCAGACCCAAAAGGCCAAGAAAGCTAAAAAATTCCAGGAAGATCTCCAGAAAGGTGATAAAATTGTAACCATTGCCGGGATCCATGGCATCGTGAACAAGGTAAATGACGACAGCACCATCCAGATCGAGGTTAGTCCAGGTTCTTTCATGAAAATTGAAAAATCCGCTATCAGCCTTGAATGGAGTGAGCAGTTGAATAAAGCTGCTGCAGCGACCAAATAATTACCCCAGACAACTTGAAAGGCCCGGACATCTTTGCCGGGCTTTTTTGTTTAGTTTTGGGTATGTTAAAGATTGGTTTGACAGGTGGAATAGGATCAGGCAAATCAACTGTTGCCCGAATTTTCGAAGTCTTGGGCATTCCAGTTTACTATGCCGACAAACAAGCCAAATGGCTTATGCAGACCGATGCCGGCCTCAAAGAGGCGGTCAAGAAGACCTTTGGCGATGCGGCTTATCCCAACGAAATACTCGACAGACAGTACCTTGCCAACCTGGTTTTCAACAATAAACAAAAATTGGAAACGCTGAACAGGATAGTCCATCCTTTTACCATTGCCGATGCCAAGAAGTGGATGTCATTGCAAACCAGTCCGTATGCCATCAAGGAAGCGGCCCTACTGTTTGAGTCAGGCAGCCAGACTGATATTGACCTCATCTTGGGTGTATTTGCACCACAGTCTATCCGGATCAACAGAACCATGAAAAGGGATAAAACAACCCGAGAACAAGTATTGGAGCGCATGAAACACCAACTGGATCCTGAAATTGCTATGAAGCTTTGTGATTTCTGCATCACCAATGATGAGCAATCACTGCTCATACCACAAGTGCTAGCCATCCATGAACAACTGTTGATGAAGTCCCAAACCCTGGTTTATGGCAACTGACTTTCCGGTCTTGACAGACCATATTTACATCTGGATCTTTGGCATCATCCTACCCTTCTTATCTGGTCTCCAAAGTGACCAGCTTGCTGGGAACATCCTTTTCAACGAATCATCAAGAAGGCGGCTGTATTTGAGCAATAGCCTTATGTTAGGACTGGCTGGTTCTTCCGTGTTGGTATTATGGCTGATCAAAAAGAGACCAATGGCAACATTGGGGTTTCAATCGCCTGACTGGACCCATTATCTCCAAATCAGTCTGCTGACAATATTGCTGGTGGCACTTTACGCAACAGACCTTTACCTGAGTAAAGGAAAAGCCCATGAAGATGATGAGCAAGCCTGGTATGAAAAATCATCTTTTCTGCCTGCACAATGGCGCGAAATGCCGTCATATATTTTGTTGTGTTTGTGTGCAGGCATCTTCGAAGAAATCATTTACCGTGGTTTCATGGTAACCTATTTTGCTAATAATGCCACCCCGGAAAGTTTTTCCTGGGTGGCATTATTGGCGCCTGCTGCACTTTTTAGTTTGGCCCATTTTTACCAGGGCTGGTCGTCTGTGTTGAAAATTTTTCTCTTCACACTCTTTTTGAACTACCTGTTTCTTCAAACCAAGAGCCTATTCCCAACCATGGTCATCCACTTTTTGGTTGATCTCGTCAGTGGTATGACCGCTCTGCCCAAGAAAGTAAACAATCAATAAAGATCTTCACAACCGATTGGTGCACCGGGAGGCGGAATGGCATGCAAGGTTGGTTTGGCTTTTTCAGGAGCTTTGAAACGGTCGATGGCCATTTGCCAATGGGCCTTTTCGTATGGATCTGCAGCAATTTTAACCTGCTCTTCAAGCCACTTCCGCAAATCTGACAATGTAGACTGCAAAACAACTCGCGCAGGAAAAGAAAGCTGCTCATCAACTGAGGAGGCAAGCAGATAGGTCAATACAATATGCTCCGTTTGAACCTGTATGGCTTTCTGGATAGAGCTCCTTCTGGGCGACTTGAAAGTGGCGTCAATCAATGCATTCAACATTTGCGTCAGATCATAACCTCCTGCCAATCCCTGTTGGGCAAGTCGGTTCAAGCGCTCCGCATTGAACAGGAATGACAAAGGCAAATCTGCGGCTGCTTCGGCAGGAGCGAGCTGATCGAATGCCAGACCAGTTTTTTTCTTGAACAATTCCCTTGAAAACTCATA
>JBDLUN010000056.1:0-3307 GCA_039805245.1 Bacteroidota bacterium | reverse complement strand
ATTGCCCGTGAAGGCCTCTTTGGCCGTGATATGGGCAATGGTGGTGTGTGGGCGAATGTTTACCAATCTTGCCCATTTTGGTGGTTTCCAATCACTTTGGATCTCTATGATTGCCGGGATGAGTTATCCTCGAGGATGTTGGTGGGTTATTATGATGTTTGGCGCATTGATACCACTAAGGTGGACAACCGCTGGTATATTGATCCCAACATGTGTTTGGGAGAGGTCCGGGATTTGTCGAAATACCTCTATACGCCTGATTCCGTATCAGGAAAAGCCCTGCAGTTGTTCCATATGGAGTTGGATATGGATTTGTTGCAGCAATATCAGGTGTATCGATTGGCGCCATTGCAGCCCATGAAGCAAGTCAATGACTATATCCGTTTTGTGCACCGCCGCAAACGGATTTATTATGACAGGGCTGCGTGAGGGGATTGGCAATTTTAAGTGAGGGCATCAAATCAAGTCTTGCAAACTTGCAGGACATTGTTTGATTAAAATTCAGTCTTTATATTGAAGAATGTTAGCGTTTAAGCGGCTTACATTTCATTTTTTGAGCATAAGTTCTTTCATTTCTCGGTTTGTAAAATATTTACAAGATGATAAACGAAAATTGCAAAACAAAATCAATTACTATGGTTAAAAATTTAAAGTCTTATCTGTTGGTATAAGGTATGGTTAAAACTGAAGATGAAATTGAGAAAAAATTGTTTGTAGAAGGTTATTGGTTAGAAAAAGTGAAGTTTAAAGGTGAAAAGAAGGAAAGGTATTTATTGATGGATGAAAAAAGTGAGGTTAGGTGTTGGTATGATAATTTGATGAAAGATTATGAGGTGGAAGAAAGGTGGGTTAGGTTTTTTGATGTGAATGAAGTGAAAAAGAAGGAAAAAGAAAGATTGGTGAGAGAGGAAATAAAGGAGTTGGAAAAGGGTAAAAGTAAAGAGGAAAAGAATGAGTTAAAAAAGAAAAGGGATAAGTTGAAGGAAATGAAAAAAAGATTGGAGATGAGTAAAGAGAAGGAAATGGGTAATGAAGTGTTGTTTTTGGGATTGAAAAAGAAAAATAAGTGTAAGGGGTTTGGAATGGAAAAAGTTTTTGAAGATGTGGATGCTAGGATTGGAGATTATATATTGGTAGCATAATTTAGAAGGGGGTAGGTTTTAGGCCTACCCCCAACTTTCATTTAATAAATAAAAGTAAATTAAAGTTTAAGAAACGTGATTACATTACTATTGAATATAATTGGGTGGTTGGCATTTGTTTCAGCATCACTGATTTGGTTATGTGGTAAGTTTCGGAAAAGAAGTGAGGATACTACAGGTAAGGGGATGTCAGATGATCTACGCGAAACGCTTTGTTTATCTATAATCTGTTTCAGTTTAGGCATTTTTACAGCCTTATTGGTTGTGATTGCTGTTGTTGTGTATTCGGGCGATGGGTATTGAAGTATTTAAAACATTTAAAACATTTTTTATGGCAACGATTTCATTCACCAAGATTGATCTACCCTACGGATGGTTGGGTAATATGGCACCTTATCGCATAACACATGAAGAAAAATTATGGCTAACAGCAGAGGCACTTTTTCAATCCATGCGATTTGCAGACCCTGACATTCAAGAATTGATCAGAAAAGAGAAAAGTCCGATGGGTGCCAAAATGAGAGCCAGAGCCCATAGGGATCAAATTATCATCAAGCCAATGTCGGATCAGGATGTGCAGAACATGCGGACTTGTCTCGATTTGAAGTTCCGGCAACATGAGGAATTGAAGAAGGCGCTGATTAAAACTGCTCCCCATATAATTATTGAAGACATCGGCAGTAGAAATGGTGAAAGGCATAAATTTTGGGGTGCAAAGCGAACTTTTAATGGGGAGTGGGAAGGGACAAATATGATGGGACAGTTACTAATGGAATTGAGATCGAAGTTGATAGCAGAAAAGGCTTAAAAATTAGGTTATTTCATAATATGTAATATTAGGATAATCAATGAGAACCTATCTTTTCTCCTAATTCACCTATTTAAAAAAAGGTATATGTTTAAAATCATGTAGCATTGGGGTATTAATAGGAAGAAATAGAATTTAATAAATCATCATGATAGATCAAGGGCTAAGAACATCTGATCAGCTGTCGATCTGGTTGACTGCAAACCTTAACAATGTCAATCAGGTTGATGCTATTTGCACTGAGGTAAATAAGGTTCCGCTATACAAAGGAATCTATTTCTGGTTTATGCATCCCGATGCTTACCGGGAGCTGAGTTTGTTTGTCGAGCTAAATCAGATTATCCCCAACATTCAAAGGAACTTCAATGGTGTAGTTTATCATTTGGTCTACATCGGAACTGCTGGTGCCCGGGATAACCAAAATGGGGAAAATCGCGCAAACTTACGCAGTCGACTGAAGTGGCATTTGTGCGAGCTTAAAGCTGCTGCACATGTTTGTAATGGAACAATGTCGACATTCAGAAAGACTATTGGCGGATTGATGTTTAATGATTTGATTTCCAATGGGGCCCAAGACGGCATAGATGCATTGTTTGGAAAGTATTTCAAAATTTGTTATATTCCTTATCATGGAGAACCTGACACAATCATAGCAGATATCAATGATGATGAAGTTATCCTGATCAAAGGGTTGACTCCTTTATTCAATATCAGAAATAATCCAAACGCTACTGATCAGTCTCAGATTACTTATAAAATTAGAGAAAGAAGAAGAACAGTTGAACAGCGGACCAAAGAACTATTTTGTTCAAAATAGTTTATTTAATTCTGTATATGCGTTAGGAAATATAATTAATATTAAGTTTTAAAGAATGATTCAGCATGGGACGTATTAGTGGCAAACACCTCCCCGGCAATTATGAAAGACTAATTCAGTTAGACCGAATCATTGCTGATGCTGATGGTTTTTTGGGTAGGGATATTTTGGTGTCTAAAATCAATCAGTTGCTGCCAACCGAAGAAAAGGTTGAAATTGTAACGATCGATAAGGATGTCAAAAAAATCAGGAAGCTGTTGGCTGAATCACGTCTAAACGTCTCTCTAAAATACAATCAGGCAAAGGGATATCATTACTCCCAAAGGGGATTCAGGTTATTTGACAATCCGATAGATTTGGATGACAAACCTGCATTGCTCATCGCCCGGGAATTGCTTCAGTCCCTTCATGGCAGTGTATTGCAGCCAAAATTTGAAGAGCTGGTCCAAAAGATTATGTCCCTCACGGTAGAGGGTGACGACAGCTCTTCCATTCAAGAGCCAACAGGATCATACATCAGGGTAGCTGACCAAACCCCAG
>JBDLUN010000055.1:0-10947 GCA_039805245.1 Bacteroidota bacterium | reverse complement strand
GTAAAGCAGGAGGAATGCACCCTTACCAAAACGGGTTCATCCTGTTCCCAAGATCCTTTAACCAAGGCCATGTGTTCCGGACTATTGGGCTTGTTTTTCTCCCTGAAGATCATCAATCTGAAATCACCGTATTGGGTAGGCATGTGCACTTCAACCGGATGTTCAATAAGGGAGTCGTGCTTCAGGCGGTATTCTATCAAATCCTTGATGGAAACCAGTTTCATATCCCAGTTCTTGGCCATTTCCATCAATTCCGGTAGTCTGGCCATGGTACCATCATCATTCATCACTTCCACGAGCACACCGGCAGGCTCCATGCCGGCCAATCGTGCCAAATCAACAACAGCTTCAGTATGACCTGACCGTCTCAATACACCCCCTTTTTTGGCACGGAGGGGAAATATGTGGCCTGGTCTTCCCAGATCAGTAGGTTTCGTTGAAGGATCGATGAGCGCCTGTATGGTCTTGGCCCGGTCTTGGGCAGAAATGCCAGTAGTACACCCATGGCCGAGCAAATCAACGGAAACGGTGAATGCTGTCTCATGCAGGGCCGTGTTGGTGTTCACCATCAGTTCCAACTCCAATTCCTGACAGCGTTCTTCCTCCAGGGATGCACAAATAAGACCCCGGCCATATTTGCTCATGAAGTTGATGATTTCAGGCGTAACATTTCTTGCGGTGGTGATGATATCACCTTCATTTTCCCGGTCCTCATCATCCACTACAATGATCATTTTTCCACTTTTCAAATCCTCAATGGCACTTTCGATCAAATCCAGCATGAATATTTTTTTTCAAAGTTATTTCAATACAACAAAACAAAAGAGCCGGAAGTTCTGTTCCGGCTCTTTTTTATGATTTTTTAGAAAGGCTATCAGAAAGAATACCTTACTGTCAGCTGACCTCTCCACCTCGTAGAGAGGTAGTTACTACCCCTGATATCCAGGATATCGGCAGCAGTTCTGTTGCTGAGGTTTCTGTAGGTGAGCCTTGGGGCAAGTGTTGCGCCATTGACCCTATATCCTTCCATGCTGATCAGTGAATAGGAGTCAACACCTGGAGTTACATTGATTCTTCCCCATTCCCTGTTCAGGAAATTGGTGAAATTGAACATATCAAAGATAACAGAGAACCTGTGTTGGTTTGCTCCTTTACCGATAACCAGGTCTTGCTGAACTTTCACATCAACAATATTGGCCCATGGTAATACGGCACCATTCCTGTCAACAAACTGACCTCTCTTTTTACTGAGGTATTTGTCGTTACCGATGTACTTGTCCAATGCTTCCCATTGCTGGGCAACAGAGTAGGTTACACCTGAAACTGTATAGGCTTCAGCAAAACGGCTCCAATCCGCCAAATCTTTGGGTACATAGATCAGGTCTGTAGATTCACCGTTGGCACCATTCTGGTCATAGATCATGCTCCTGGAGTAAACATAAGAGTATGGGCTTCCAGACTGTCCGTTGTAGAAGAGGGTGAAAGTTGTTGCCAACCTATCGTCAGCATAGGTGTACTTCTTTGACACATAGCTGCTAATCCTGTGCAACTGCGCGAAATCAGAGCGGCTCAAGGTGATGTTGTTACGGCCATTCTTGGTTTCGATGAACCTCCACTGGGAGTTGTTCTGGGAGCTGGTTCCGTCGAACAGCGAGTAAGAATCACCAAATCCGTAGTTCAGGTTGAAAGACCATCCTTTGGAAAAGGTTTTGTCAATTGCAGTTGTGAAATTGTAAGAAAGACCTTTACGACCAGTAGCATTGGCAATCAAGAAGATTCCTGTAGAATATGGGTTCTGGATGCCTGCTGTGTTGGGATCAAGATCAAACCTTGAATAGGTTGCATTGGCGCCATTAATGTTCAGGTAAGTATCCTGACCCAGGTCGTTTTTAGCACCTTTCGCGGAGAATACATTGTAGTAAACAATTTCATTGATGTTGCGCTGGAACAGGAAATCTCCAGTCCACTTCCAGCCATTGCCCAGGATCTTGTCGAATCCAAGGGATGCTTTCAACACCTTAGGCAGTTTGAAATCCTTGGCAATCAGATCGATTTGACCTGAAGGGCTGGCCACGGTTACACCCAAGTCTGAAGGCTTGTATTGGTTGAACGGATCAGCCCTGAAAGTGATATTTGGGTTGTTGAGGGCGATACCACCCACGTTGATACCGGTATTGTTGTAAACGCCACCAGGCCATACCAAAGGAACGCGGCCGGTGAAGGCACCGATACCACCGCGGATTTTCAATCCATCTTCCGGCTCAAAAGTGAAGCCCACGCGTGGAGACATGCTCAGCTGTGGCTGGGGACGCTGACCAGAGCGGGCACCCTGCATATCCCATACTTTGGAAATGACAGGGAGGGCAACTGTATTGAAATACACATCTTCATTGGGGCTTGGGAAGAATTCGAAGTTGTCGAAGCGAACACCATAGTTCAGTTCAAACTTATCGGATACTTGCCATTGGTCGCCCAAGAACACACCGGAACGCATGCTTTTGAAAGCTGTTCCTGCAGCACTGCCATCACCGGTGATGTTATCCCTCAGAGAGAAGGAACGTGAATATTGAGCAGGACGCTGGTCTTGCAAGAATTGGTTTACAAAGTTGTAGGTATAGTTGCCGAAATTGTCGCGTACAAACAGGTTGTAAGATTCACTGAATTCTACATCAATACCCAATTTGAGTTGGTGATCACCTGCAGTGTAGCGCAGCTCGTCATAAATTGCACGGTTGTTCTGCGTCAGGAGGTTTCCTGTGGAAAAGTTTTCTGTTCCAAACACGTAGCTGGTTCCATTCACTGAGTTTAGCGTAACCCTGGGGAAAGCCGCTCCCAAAGGATCACGGTCGTCTTCCACATCAGTAACCGTCACCAACAATTTATTGGAAAGCTTATTAGAGAAACGGCTGTTCAATTCAATGGATCCGGAGTGTGTTGTACTTGGGAAAAGGTAACCACCATTGAAGAAGTTGATCCTTGAACTGTTGCTCGCGGTAGTGAGGGAGCGCTGAGAGTTTGCATATCGGTAAGAAACATTCAACCTGTGTTTGGGGTTGATGTTCCAGGTAAGCTTGGCAGCGATCTTGTCACTGTTCAGCAGATCTGGAATATCGAGGTAGCTTCCTGGATCATAACCCAATGCACTCAATTTAGCCAAAATCAACCTTACAGAATCTTGGAAAGCAGAACCGGGAGGGGTTCTGAAAGTAGACGCATCAAAAGGTTGTGGCTTTTCGTCGCGCTGGAATTCAGCACTAACAAAATAGAACAATTTATTCTTGATCAGGGCGCCACCGAGTGTTGCACCAAAAGTGGTTGCCTGGAAGTCGGGAAGCTTGATTGCATTTGCTTTGATGCCGGTTGGAGTAGTTCCGGTCATGCCCTGGTTCCTGTTGATCCAGTAGGCAGAACCCTTGGTTGTATTGGTACCGCTCTTGGTAACAGCATTCACTGAACCACCGGTAAAGTTACCCAATGATACATCATAGGGAGAAACGCCAACCTGGAATGATTCGATGGCATCGATGCTGATGGGTGATGAGCCGGTTTGGCCACCATTGGTTCCGGACTCAGAGAGACCGAAAACGTCATTGTTTACAGCGCCATCAAACATGATCTGGTTGTAGCGGTTATTTTGACCTGCAATGGAGATACCACCGCCAAAAGTTGTTTTGGCCTGTGGCGTAAGCCTGATAAAATCTGTCAAGCTTCTGCCAACAGTAGGCAAATTCTGAAGTCTTTCTGCACTGATGGATGTTCCAACGCCACCATTCAATGCCTGTGCACCTCTAGAAGCGGTAACAACCACCTCTTTCAGGTCTTGGGAATTGCTGATGAGGCTGAAATCCACGCGACCTGTTTCACCCAATTCGAGGTAAACATCTTTCCTGGTCTGGGGCTTGTAGCCAACAAAGGACACTTCAATGGTGTAAGGTCCGCCGGGCTGGATGTTGGCGAAAGTAAACCGTCCATTAGCGGAGGTCATGGCAGAAATAACCGTACCGGTTGGTACGTGGGTTGCCTTGACAGATGCTCCAGTAAGCGGTTCACCTGATGCTGAGCGGATGGATCCACCCATGGCACTGGTTGTAACCTGTGCATGAATCGTCAACGTGGCCATGATAGAAACGGCCATGAATACGAAAGACTTTAAAAATCGCATAAGCAGTAGTTTATGGTGCAAAATTAAGAACTCATCGGCAAAGATTACCGATTACTGTTAACAAACAATTAAGAAAATAGAAGGTTCAGTTGTCTTGTAGATTTGACTTGGCTATGATCGGCCTTGGGAATTGTTCCACAAAATCGGGGATACTGAGTGCGTTGTCCACTAAAAATTCACCAATCCGGGTTCTTCGAAGAGAGGAAAGGTATCCCCCGCATCCCAGCTGGTTGCCAAAATCAAATGCCAGGCTGCGGATATAGGTGCCGGTAGAGCAAACTACCCTAAAATACACTTTGGGTAATTCTATGGAGGTGATTTCAAATTGTGAAATGGTGATTTTGCGGGGCTCCATCACCACTTCCTTGCCTTTGCGGGCCAGGATATAGGAAGGGGTCCCGTCTTTTTTGATGGCGGAGTGTGCCGGAGGAACCTGCATGATTTCTCCTGTAAAAGGCACTGTTGCGGCCCTGATCATGTCTGGCGTCAGGTGATCGGTAGCCGACTGGAATTGCGGCTCGCTCTCCAGGTCGTAGGTAGGGGTAGTGTATCCCAGGGTGAAGCTGCCCGTGTATTCCTTTTCAGCAGCCATATATTCATTGATCTTTTTGGTGAATTTGCCTGTGCAAACAATCAACAACCCTGTTGCCAGAGGATCCAGGGTGCCGGCATGGCCCACTTTACTGACCCTGATGAGTGTTCTGATTTTTTTCACTACATCGAAGGAAGTCCATTCCATGGGTTTATCCATCAGCAATACCCTTCCTTCTGCAAAGCTGCTCTGCCCATCTTCCATATTCTGTTTGTACATTTGTACAAAGTTAAGTCACTTATTCTGAACTATGGCCCTGATCCAACACGCAGACCCCCAGGTGAGATTTGCCCAGCAGGTAGACAATGCAAGAGCATACGTATTGCCATTCATCAGCAAAGGAATCTTGTTGCATGCCGGACTGCGCATACTCGATATCGGCTGTGGTGATGGCGGCGTTTTGCTGCCTTTTCTGGAATTGGGATGTAGGGCAACCGGTATTGAATTGGATGAACAAAAATCTGCTTTTGCCCAGTCATTTCTGGCTGACTATATTCACAAAGGTCAGGCTGAAATCATCAACAGAAACATTTATGATGAGCAGGCCCTCATGGATTACCGGGAGCAATTTGATATCATTCTCTTAAAGGACGTTATTGAGCACATTCCGGATCAGGAAAAATTCATCCCTTATATGAAACAGTTTCTGAAACCTGGTGGGATGGTTTATTTCGGGTTCCCACCTTGGCAGATGCCCCATGGTGGCCATCAGCAGGTTTGCCGAAACAAATTCCTGTCAGTCCTCCCCTATTTTCACCTATTGCCCGCAGGCATCTATGCTGCCACACTGAAAATATTTGGAGAATATCCTTCAACCATCAAAGAGTTGCTGGAGATTAAATCCACCGGCATCTCCATTGAACGTTTTGAGCGACTTGCGCATGCTGGCGGTTACAGTATTGTGGCCCGAACCCATTACCTGATCAATCCCATCTACCGTTTCAAGTTTGGTTGGAAGCCTCGTGAACAATCCGGTTTTATAACCAAACTACCCTACTTAAGGAACTTCCTCACAACTTGCGTCTATTACCTGATCAGGAAAAATTGAAGATTTACTGAACTACAAATTTGGAGAATAAGGTGACGGATGCATCCGTGAACCTAACTTGGTAAACCCCTGGGTGCAGTGAGCGGATGTCAACCTCCTGCTGATTGGTTTGCATGTGTCCGGTTTTGAGGATTTGTCCGCTCGAAGCCATGATGGCAAAGTGCATGCCGTTGATACCCATATTTTGGTTGACCGTAAGATTGATTTTGCCAGACTGAGCCGGATTGGGATAGATGTTCACCAGTTTGGAGGTTGTTGTTGGCGTCGCAACCGTTGCCACCATGGCGGTATTCCAGGATTGTTCCAGACCTTTTGACTGCAGTAGGCCCGCCCTTTTGCCATTGATGTCAAATTGTGCCCTCATAACTTCTTTCTGTCCATTGGTGAACATGCCCATCGCTTCATCATTGGTGAAATCCATGAAGTTCATGAACATTTCCCCTTCGGCAGTGCCGTTGCAGGGCGTGAGGCGAGGAAACGATGGTGTTCCTGAATTGCCACCCCTTTGTTTAGGCGTGTCTTCAATACCGTCATCACCGCAAGGCCCATCACCCCAGAGGTGTTTCAGTCCCAACCAATGCCCCACTTCATGTGTCATGGTTCTTCCCTTATTGTAAGGTGCAACCACCTGACCTGTGGTGCCGAAGGCATCATAGCGGATGACGATACCATCCAATGCAGGGTCGCCACCCGGGAAGCTGGCATAGCCTGATAGTCCGGGTACCGTATTGCAAACCCATACGTTCAGGTACTGGCGGGCATCCCAGCCTGTGCTTCCCCCATTGGCGGAAGCTTTAATCTTGTTGTCGTCTGTCCACATGATCCTGGAAGTCTTCTTCCTGATGATTCCGGATGTCGACCTTCCCTGCGGATCGGTTTTAGCCAGTTCAAACTGTATGTTGACGTTTGCTGCACGTTCTGCAAAGACACCTGGGACCTTGATGAAATCGGTGTTCTTGCGGCTAAAGTCGGCATTGAGTGCCTCCAACTGCGACAGAATCTGGAGGTCAGATATGTTTTCAGTTGTTTGGTTAAATAATATATGTACCACCACCGGTATGGTTATGATTTTATCCGGACCAGGCGCGTTGCTTCCCTTTGCCAGGTCTGGCAAGGTATAGCCTGCGGTGCTGCATGCGCGTTGAGCATGGGCAATGCCGGTGGATAAA
Organism: Bacteroidota bacterium; assembly: GCA_039805245.1. Taxonomy (GTDB): domain Bacteria; phylum Bacteroidota; class Bacteroidia; order Chitinophagales; family Chitinophagaceae; genus Pollutibacter. Next base: position 3,976 of record JBDLUN010000055.1, on the reverse strand, counting down.
ATGATGATGATGGATAACAGGAAAAGCCTCATAATTACCTTTTGGTATGAGCTTTTCAGAGAGTATTGAATTGATTGGAGGCTTTCGGAAGGATTGGACTGAACCGTGCTGCCAGGATGCAGCTATGGGCATGTAAATATGATAACCAATCTCCGGAAAAGCAAGGGCACTCCACTTTTTTACAAGATTTTTATCACTGCGTTAATAAAATGCAAAGGGATTGATGATGCGATTTCTATAATTATTGTGACATTTGGGGGATGAAATTACAATTCCTGTTTTCTTGTATGCTGATCAGCCTGATAGCCTGCCAGCAACCCGAAACCGCACCCGAAGCCGATCAGCCACAGCAGACCTCACCGGCAGCTGCCAATATCTCCTACAGCGTTTTAAATGCCTATCCGCATGATACCGCAGCTTTTACTCAAGGTCTTGAATATTACAAAGGCGATCTCTTGGAAAGTACCGGCCTCAATGGTAAGTCATCACTCAGGAAAGTGGATATTGTGAGCGGCCGTGTGAAGCAAAAAGCCGGGTTGGCGCAAGACATTTTTGCGGAGGGGTTGACTGTTTTGCGCGACACCTTATATCAGCTCAGCTGGCAAAACCATGAGGTTTATGTATGGGATCTGAAAAGTCCTGATTTCAAGCAGCTCACCCGTTTGCCCTGGAGCGGTGAAGGCTGGGGCATCACCAACGACGGCCAGCAGCTGATTATCAGTGAGGGATCAGACAAACTGTATTTTGTGGCACCCGGAACGTTGAAGCTAAACCAGGTTTTGAGTGTACGCGACCAATATGGCCCCGTCAACAACCTCAATGAATTGGAAATGATTGATGGCTACATTTACGCTAACCGGTGGCAATATGATTACATATTGAAAATAGATCCCCGGTCGGGCTTTGTGGTAGGCACGCTTAACTTCCAGGATTTTCTGGCCAAGAACAGCAAAGCCGATTTGGGTTATTTGCGCAAAGCAGGCTCAACGGCTGCTGATAATGGTGCGGTTTTGAATGGCATTGCTTACAATCCGGAGAAAAAGACAATTTATATAACAGGTAAACTGTGGCCCGAGATTTTTGAGATAAGGGTTGAGTGAGGGAGGAGGCAAAAGGCATGAGGCAAAAGGCATGAGGCATGAGGCACAAGGCATGAGGGATGAGGGATGAGGGAAGAGGGATGAGGGAATAGTTTGTCGGGACAAACATTTTTAATTATTTTTGAAAGTAACTCCTTTTGAACAGACAACCGACCAACAATGATTGATGCATTTGAAAAAATTGCTGTAGAAATCCACGAAAGTGGCAAATCCGCAGCCCGGAAGATTGCCCGAGAGATCGCTTCGCTGATCATCGCCAAGCAGGCGGCAGGTGAAAACTGTGTGTTGGGCATGGCCACCGGATCCACTCCCAAAACACTTTATGCGGAACTCGTAAGGTTGCATCGCGAAGAGGGATTGAGTTTCCGCAATGTAATTTCCTTCAATCTTGATGAATATTTCCCAATGCAGCCGGATGCCCGACAGAGCTACCACCGGTTCATGAAGACCCAGCTCTTTGCGCATGTGGATATTGATCCGAAAAATATCCACATTCCTGATGGCACCATCAGCAAATCCCAATCTTTTGTTTATGCCCAGGCTTATGAGCAAGCCATTGCCGATGCCGGAGGGATAGACATCCAGATTTTGGGAATTGGCCTAAACGGACATATCGGTTTCAACGAACCCGGTTCCAGCAGGAGTTCTATTACCCGCATTGCACCTCTGGACAACAGCACCCGACTGGCCAATGCATATGAATTTGAAAACATTTCCCAGGTTCCGCGATTGGCGTTGACCATGGGCATCAGCAGCATCTTGAAGGCCAAAAAAATTATCCTGATGGCCTTTGGCGCCGGCAAGGCAAGGATTGTTGCCCAGTCGGTGGAAGGCAATATCACGGAAGATGTTCCGGCATCTCTTTTGCAGGAGCACCCCCATTGCGTCTTTCACCTCGATGAGGCTTCTGCACAGGATTTGACAAGATATAAGCAGCCCTGGCTATGTGGAGAGTTGGATTGGACTGAAAAGCTCATCCGGAAGGCCGTTTGCACCATGGCCATGACCCAAAAGAAACCCTTGTTGCAGCTTACCTGGGAGGACTATCTTAAGGCCGGATTGGCAGACCTGTTAGAGAAACACGGTTCGGTGGCAGAGATCAACCTGCGCGTCTTTAACGGATTGCGCGATACCATTACCGGTTGGCCGGGCGGCAAACCCATGGAGGATGTGCCGCGCCATCCTGAGCGCAGGCATCCCGCATCCAAGCGGGTAATCATATTTTCCCCCCACCCCGATGACGATATCATTTCCATGGGAGGAACCTTTATTCGCCTTGTTCAACAGGGACATGAAGTGCATGTAGGCTATCAAACATCGGGCAATATTGCCGTAAGTGATGAGTTTGTGATGCGTCAGATAGATTTTGCGGTGGAGTTTGACGGCTTTTTTGAAATCGACAAAAGCAGGGCGGGCAAGATCTGGCAGGATGCTGGAGCCTTCATCAAGACCAAGACCCCACACCAGAAAGACACCCATGAGATCAGGAGTATCAAGGGGATGATTAGGCGCACCGAAGCCAGGGCCACTTGCCGCTACGTTGGCGTACAGGATGAGCATATCCACTTCATGAACCTACCCTTTTATGAAACCGGTCTGATTGAAAAGAATCCCCCAACCGATGCCGACATCCAGATACACAAGGAGTTGATCAGGAAAGTAAGGCCCCACCAGATTTTTGCTGCAGGTGATTTTGCCGATCCCCATGGCACACACAAGGTATGTTTTGATGTCATGTATGCCGCCTTACAACAGCTGAAGGCTGAAAACGACCCAGCAGTGGCCGATTGCAGGCTTTGGCTTTACAGGGGCGCATGGGCTGAATGGGATATGTGGGACATAGATATGTCGATACCCATGAGCCCCGACCAGGTGATACAAAAACGCAACGGTATTTTCATCCATCAATCCCAAAAAGACGGGGTGGTATTCCAGGGATCCGACAGCCGGGAGTTCTGGCAAAGGGCTGAAGACCGGAATTCCGGGACGGCGGCCTTATTTGACGGATTGGGTTTGCCCCAGTATGCGGCCTTGGAGGCATTCATGCGGTTCGAATATTAATCCCAATAACAACTAAATCCCGAAGTGGCTGTGACGGCCATGATTTGGCAATCATTTGACAAACGGTTATGGCATAATGCCATAGCTTGCACCTACAATTATATTCATGACGATTATCTTGACATTCTTTTTCATCCATTGGTTTTTTTCTCTTTTCTTCCACACCTTTTTCCTCCACCGGTATGCATCCCATCAGATGTACCTTACCAGTCCGTTTTGGGAAAAAACCTTTTATTTCCTCACGTGGTTTTTCCAAGGTTCATCTTATCTCGTTCCCCGCGCCTACGCTGTGATGCACAGGATGCACCATGAATACAGTGATACAGAGCAGGACCCCCATTCACCCCATTTTTTCAAGGATGTTTGGCAGATGATGCTGCACACCCGTAACATTTACAATTCGTTTGTCAATAATCAGGTGGCTCCATTGGAGAAGTTCACCCGCGAGTATTTGCCTGTTTGGAAGTGGATGGACAGGATTGGAGACAGCATGATCACCCGCATGGCATGGGTGGCGTTTTATGTGGCCATGTATGTTTATTTTGCACCAGCATGGTATTGGTATTTGCTCATCCCCATCCATATTTTGATGGGACCAGTACAGGGAGCCGTTGTCAATTGGGTTGGGCACAAATACGGCTATGCCAATTTCGATAATGGAGATCATTCCCGTAATTCAGAGCGTTGGGGGATTTTCCTTTTAGGCGAATTGTTTCAGAACAACCATCATTTTCATCCCCAGCGCGCCAAATTCGCTGTGAAAAGAACAGAATTGGATCCAACCTATTTGGTGATGCGTGCCATGCATAAAATGA
>JBDLUN010000054.1:0-17355 GCA_039805245.1 Bacteroidota bacterium | reverse complement strand
TTCCAATGGGTGGTCTGGTCACTGATATCATAACGCATGGCATTGTTGAAGGCATAATTTGTCTCCACATAGAGACCATGCTGCTTCTTCATTTGATCGGGACTCCCCACTACGGCACTTTCCTCTTCAACCAAACCCAGTGACTCATTGATGATGCGGTTGATGATCATTTTTTTGCCTGAATTGTTTTTCACAGCCACCCATTTGACAATCAGTGGTATGCCATCATACAATTCATAGTGCACATCCACTTCCACACCTTTCAATTGTTCCTTCGGCGATTGGAATCTGAAACGGATCATTTTGCCTTTGGGCTGATGGGTATTGTATGCCCATGTTTTGCGTTTCCAATGGATGAATGGCTGGAGATCTGTTACCTCCATACCTGTATATTGAAAATCGTTTTCCCCTGCTTTGAATCCATCAATCCAGGTTGGCAATAGATATGCTTTTTCCTTTTGTCCAACCAAACCACCAACAGCATATTGTTCACTGTTGATGGTCAAGACAGCTTCCGGTCTGATGGCCCTGAGCAATTGTTGACTGCTCGACAGATTCCTGAAATCAACACAAGCCAAGTTGGGTGCAATCCTGAAACTCCTTTTCACTAATCCATTGAACAGGATGATATCTTTCCCATCATTGGATTGATATGCGCCAGCCTTTTGCTGGGGAGGCTGTATCAGCCAATCTTTTGCCAGAACCTGTTCAAATGCCGGATTCCATTGGGGTATGGATTGAGCATACAAGGTATGATGCAAAAAAACCAGCGAAACAAATGCTATCAGCTTGAACTTATTCATCATTATGAAATCAAAGGATTAAAAAAATGGCCATCATCAAAACAATAACCAAAGCGGAAATGCTCATGAAAACCGTTGCCAATGAAAATGTCTTATAGGTGGATGACATGCCCATGCCACTGAATTGTGAGATAACCCAGAAATAGGCATCATTGGTATGGCTTACCATCATCGAACCGCCAGCAATGGATGCCAGTAAAAGCGACAACTCAACAGGCGTATCCACTCCCGCTGCAGCTGTCAAAGGAGCTATGATAGAGGTTACAACAATGATGGCAGAGGTGGTACTCCCTTGGGCAGTTTTGAGTAATACGCCCATACACCAGGCTATGAAAAGGAAAAAAAGCAGGCCTCCATTGCCCCCTGAAGTGAATCCTGTCACTAGATCAGCAATAGGTGTTTTTTTCAGGACTTCGCCGAACACACCACCTGCCCCCACTATCACCAAGATACTGCCGGCATGCATGACGCCTTCCCTAATCCATCCCTGCAGGGAAGTCCTGTTTTGGGTGGATACCGTAATCAAACTCAAACCAAACCCAATTAGCAGAGCAATGACAGGATGGCCCAAAAAATCAATAGTCCGTCGAAAAACACCCGGCAAATCGAGAAAAAAGGTAAAGGAAGCCACCGCAATCAGCAATAAGGGAACAGCTATGGGCAGGAAAGATTGCCATAGGGATGTATTGCTTTGACTGATTGGCTGGGGATGATCATCAAGCGCTTCAGTTTCCACTTTTGATGCCCATTTGGAGCTGAACCACCAGGCTACAATGGCCAACGGGATGGATATGGCCATACCGATGCCAATGACCGTACCGAGATGTTCTTTCAATCCCAAATTGGCTGCACCGGCAATGCTTCCGGGATGTGGCGGCAATAAAGTATGCGTGATATATAGACCACTTGCTAATCCGCATACAATGGCTGCATGGCTTCTACCACTTTTTTTCGCAAGCGGCTGTGTGAGTCCGCTCAGGATGATGTAACCACTGTCGCAAAAAATGGGAATACCCACCACCACACCAATTACAGTGATGGCGGCCACCGACCTGCCTTCGCCAAAAAGTTTCAGGATGAACTGGGCTATTGTATGGATGCTGCCGCTTTTCTCGAGTACCGTTCCAATCAGCGTTCCGAGTATCACAACCAGTCCTATTTTCTTCATCATATTCCCAAAGCCGTCATTGGCAGCAGTAACAATTTCATTCAAAGGAATGCCACTGAAAATCCCAGAAAGTAATGCTGCCATGAGCAACACCAAAAAAGGATTGACTTTGAATTTCGATCCCACCAATATGATGAAAACAATTGCTCCAGCTATCAACAGCAATAAGGATACACCTGAAACCATTTCCATGCTTAACAAGATATGCATTTATCTTGTATGCTTATCCTGTAAACGCAAAACGCTGACTACTGTTTTTTCAAATGCTGAATCCAGGTTCCGGCAATGCTCAATGATGCAAATTATTTGAATATAGCTTACTAACAATTATGATCAGGACATGATTTTGCTGATTGCGTCCGGAAGATACATTTCAGGATGCAAAATGGCTTTTTGTTCATCCCCTGCAATGGAATTCAAGGTAGCCAAAGCCTCTACACCCAATGGTCCGCAATCCTGTTCAGCGATAGTCGACCTCCCACAAATCACCCTGACACGTTTGTTATGCTGCTGTGCCAGCCTGGCGAGGGTTCCAACAACCTTACCCTGCAGGGATTGCTCATCAAAGCAACCCTCTCCAGTGATGATTACATTGGCTTGGGCAATATGCTTCTCGAGCCCTACCTCCTCAATGATATGCATGACGCCCGGCATTAGCCTCGCTCCCAAAAAAACTTCACAACCCCCTCCCAATCCTCCTGCTGCTCCAGCACCAGGCAGGGTTGCAACGGATCTGCTGAAAAACTTGATGAAAAGGTCATCGAGGTGTTTCAACCCCTCATCCAACAGCGTTACCTGTTCTGGTGTAGCACCCTTTTGAGGTCCGTAAACAAAAGCTGCACCTTCCTTTCCATAGAGGGGGCTTGTTACATCACAGGCCACCTGAAAAGCAATGTCTTCGAGATAATCTGTTTCGGGCATCACCACTTCATTGATCTGTGAAAGGCTTTCACCACAGGGATCCAACGGATCTTCATTGCGATCGAGAAACATGTAACCCAATGCATCAGCCATGCCAATGCCCCCATCATTGGTGGCACTGCCTCCAATGCCGAGAATGACTTTTTGGGCACCCCGGCTGATGGCATCTCGTATGAGCAAACCGGTACCATAAGTACTGGTCCGCATGGCATTATATTCATCAGGCTTAAGGAGTGCCAATCCACTGGCAGCAGCCATTTCTATATAGGCTGTTGCAGTTGCCTCTGCATACTGGTATGCAGCCACCATGGGCCTGCCAAGCGGATCCACCGTCTTGGCCTGCACTTCACGGGTATCGAAATAATGCCGGATGATGGCAGCAAATCCGTCGCCTCCATCGGCCAAGGGAAAAGACATTATTGAAGCATCAGGGTGGAGTACCGACAGTTCCTTTTGCATAATTGCACATAGGGATATCGAATCTATTGATCCTTTGAATTTATCCGGAGCGATGAGAATTTTCATATGCTACTGCTGGAGTTTACTAATAATGAAAGGGGTTTAGAAGTGGATAAACACCCTCTAAACCCCCTATTCTTTTATTGGATAGGCAATCAACCCAAGTTGGGATAAACTGCATTTACACCCAACTCTTCTTCAATGCGGATGAGCTGGTTGTATTTCGCCATACGGTCTGTGCGTGATGCAGAACCGGTTTTGATTTGTCCGCAATTCAGCGCAACAGCCAGGTCGGCAATGGTTGTATCTTCCGTTTCACCGCTGCGGTGACTCATGATGGAAGTATAGCCATTGGTTTGGGCAAGCCTTACTGCATTGATAGTTTCTGTAACAGTACCAATCTGGTTAACTTTCACCAGGATACTGTTGGCGATGCCTTGGTCAATACCCTGTTGCAAACGCAATACGTTGGTAACAAAAAGATCGTCACCTACCAGCTGGCACCTGTCGCCAACAGATTCTGTAAGCTTTTTCCAACCTTCCCAATCGTCTTCTGCCATACCATCTTCGATGGAGATGATGGGGTATTTGTTCACCCACTCTGTCCAATAGGCAACCATTTCCTCAGAGCTGATCACCTTGCCGGAACTCTTGTAGAACTTATAGGTCTTATCTTCTTCGTTATACATTTCGCTGGTAGCAGCATCCATAGCTATGCTGATTTGCTCACCGGGTTTGTACCCTGCAGCTTCAATGGCCTGCAAAACAGTTTCAATGGCTTCCTCATTACTTTGGATATCCGGAGCAAAACCACCTTCATCACCAACATTGGTGCTGTAGCCTTTCTTTTTCAACACGGTTTTCAGCTGATGGAAAACTTCCACACCCCATCGCAATCCCTCACTGAAGCTGGAAGCACCAGTTGGAACAATCATGAATTCCTGGAAGTCAATCTTGTTATCTGCATGGGCACCGCCATTGAGGATGTTCATCAGCGGAACAGGCAAGGTAACAGCATTAACTCCACCCAAATAGCGGTAGAGGTTGAGGTTGCTGGCCTGGGCCGCCGCTTTGGCAACTGCCATGGAAACGGCAAGGGTTGCATTGGCGCCAAGGTTTGCCTTATTCGGTGTTCCGTCAAGGTCTATCAGCATCCTGTCAATCAGCGCCTGCTCTGTAGCGGGTACACCAATCAGCTTGGGTGCAATGACATTGTTTACATTATCAACTGCTTTCAGCACTCCTTTGCCAACATAAACGGATTTGTCTCCATCACGGAGTTCAACTGCTTCGTGCTTTCCGGTGGAAGCACCTGATGGTACCGCTGCACGGCCAATAAAACCGCTGTCTGTGATTACATCCACTTCAACAGTGGGGTTTCCGCGGCTGTCAAGAATCTGTCTTGCATGAATGCTGGCAATAAGGCTCATAAATTTTTATTTTTGTGATTGTTTTGGGTTGTTGGAGAACAATCATTGTCCTGTTCCGGTAAGGTCCCTGAAGACATCCTCCAGGCGCCGGGTTTGCGTTTGCAAAGAAACGATATTCAGATTATGTTGCAAAGCGAATGTCATAAGTTCTTTGGCCAAAGCATCCGGATCTGTGGTTTCGATACTGAATTCCCCTCCAGGCAGGATTTCAAGGGATTGCACCCCACTGATATTGGATAAATGGATCTGTTCAACCGCCTCCCTGAAACGGACCATAACGGCAGCACTTGCGTTTTGCTGCCTGATATCGGCCAAGAGTCCGTCTGCAACAATCCTGCCCTTACTGATCACAATCACCCTATCACATACGGCTTCGACCTCTTGCATGATATGGGTTGAAAAGAGGATGGTCTTGCTTTTGCCGAGTTGCCTAATCAATTCCCTGATTTCAGCCAGCTGATTGGGATCGAGACCGGTGGTGGGCTCATCCAAAATCAACACTTCCGGGTCATGCAGCAAGGCTGCTGCCAATCCAACACGCTGTTTGTACCCTTTCGAAAGCTGTCCGATTTCCTTGTGGCACTCCGGTGCCAGCCCAGTCAGGGCAATAACCTCTGCAATTCTTTTGGCGGGTTGGTCAACCTGGTGGAGACCTGCCATCATGAGGAGGTATTCCCTCACATACATATCAGGGTAAAGCGGATTCAATTCAGGGAGATATCCAATTTTTCGTTTGGTGGCTAATGACTCCCCGGCAACGGTAATGCCACAGATCTGTATGCTGCCTTCATCAGGCTGCAAGAAACCGGTAATCATCTTCATGGTGGTCGACTTGCCTGCGCCATTGGGGCCCAAAAATCCAACAATCTGACCACTGCCAATCGAGAAGCTGATGCGGTCTACAGCAACCTGCTCTCCGTAAACCTTCAATACCTGATCTACCTTAATCGACATAATTTAATCTTCTACGGCTTCGCTGCTCTCCGGCAATTGGTCATAAGCACCCTGGAAGGCCAACCACCCGAAAATGAGGAACCCGATCGCAATGGGTAAAAAGATGATGGCAAAGATACTCCATTGGATAATGGTATCGGTTGTTGGCTTCGATCTGATCTGCTCCAAACAAGTTTTTAACAGCATGCCGTAGGCAAACACCCCGAAAATCATCCACACCAGACCCAAAAATTTTTTAAACTGATTCATATTGTTCCTTTAATAACGGGTTTGAGATTAGTCATTGACATCCGGGTCTACCCGGTTATTGAGGTAGATGACGCCAATCACCAGACATACAGCGGCAACGGCAATCGGATACCACAAACCTACCAGTGCATCACCGGTGTAGATAGTACCCAGCAAGACTGCAATGAAGGGTGTCATGCCCCCAAACACGCCATTACCCAGGTGATAGGGTAAACTCATAGAAGTGTAGCGGATCTTGGTGGGGAAGATCTCCACCAGGAAAGCCGCTATGGGGCCATAAACCATGGTCACAAAAACAATCTGGACAAAAACTAGTGCTACAATGGCCCAATATGATCCGTCTGGAAGCTCTTTGGATACCTTTTTGCTGCTGCCGGCCTTTTCCGTTCCATCAGCATACAGGGTATCGGCATGGACACTTCTTTCCACTATGCCATTCTGGTGGAATTGTAGTGTGGTAGTACTTTGCAGACTGTAATCCTTACCGGCAACGGGATTGATCACCCGTTCAATACGGGTCTTGCCAGCATCCGCAATGCTGCTCTCCGTATTGGTTATCTGCAACATCTGGCGGTAGATGGGCCTGTAAGAAAATACAGCCAACAAGAGGCCTGCCATAATGATCCACTTACGTCCCACCTTATCGCTCCAATGCCCAAACACGATGAAAAGCGGTGTGGCAAAAATGATGGCCCAGATGAGTATTGTGCGGGTCTGTTCAAAGTCTATCTTACAGGCCGTTTCCAGGAAGGTCTGCGCGTAGAATTGTCCGGTATACCATACCACCCCCTGGCCCATGGTTGCCCCGAACAGGGCGAGCAAAACCATTTTCAGGTTACCTCGGTGCATGAGACTTTCTTTGATGGGATTGACTGAAGTTTTTCCAGCTGCCTTGAGTTTGGTGAACAGCGGCGACTCATGCATTTTAAGCCGGATATAGATACTCATGCCCACCAGCAGGATTGAAAACCAGAAGGGTATGCGCCAACCCCAGCTCTCAAAGGCACGAATGGATTCCGCAGCATCAGCAGCCATGCTTTTCCGGGTGATCAGGATGATGCCAAGCGAGAGCAACAAACCCAGTGTTGCCGTTGTCTGTATCCAACTGGTAAAAAAACCTCTCCTTTCTGCAGGTGAATGCTCTGCCACATAGGTGGCTGCACCTCCATATTCACCACCCAACGCTAAACCCTGCACCAGCCTCAGCAACAATACCAGGAGCGGAGCCGCAAAGCCAATGGTTTCATAGCCCGGAATCAATCCGATAGCAAAGGTTGAACCTCCCATGAGGATGAGGGTAAGCAAAAATGTGTACTTCCTGCCCACCTTGTCGCCAAGTCTGCCGAAGACCAGGGCACCAAATGGCCTTACGATAAAACCGGCCGCAAAGGTGGCAAGAGTCGACAGCAAAGCTGCAGTAGGGTTAGATTTGGGAAAGAACTGAGCGGCAATGATGGGCGCAAGACTTCCGAAAATGTAAAAATCATACCATTCAATCAGGGTTCCCACTGAAGAGGCAAAAATGACTTTCCTGATTTGTTTTTTGGAATCACCGGTTTGCATGGAAGGCAGTTGTTTTGAATCTGGTTAAAGTCCTTCAAGATAAAAATACTTCGGCAACAAACTGATTTTTTTTAACTTACCAACCTTAAATGCGAACAAACAATCATGAGCTACCCTTATCAGATCAAGTCGTTGGAAGCCTATCAGGAGGCCTGGAAAAAAAGTGTTGAAGACCCAGAAGGCTTTTGGGGTGAAGTAGCTTCCCATTTCGAATGGAAGAAACCCTGGGAAAAGGTACTGGAATGGAACTTCAGGGAACCCGCCATCCAATGGTTTCGTGGCGCTCAGCTGAATATCACAGAAAATTGTATCGACAGGCATCTCTCAGACAAAGCCAACCAACCGGCCATCATCTGGGAGCCAAACCATCCTGATGAGCACCATAGGCTAATTACCTACGCACAGCTGCACACCAAAGTGGTGCAGTTTGCCAATGTATTGAAAAACAATGGTGTCAAAAAAGGCGACAGGGTATGCCTCTATATGGGTATGATTCCGGAGCTGGCCATTGCTGTGCTGGCCTGTGCCCGGGTGGGCGCCATCCACTCAGTTATCTTCGGCGGCTTCAGTGCCCAAAGCATTGCAGACAGGCTGCAGGATGCCCAAGCGGCATTCATCATCACCTGCGACGGTGCCTTCCGGGGTGCAAAAGACATTCCTTTGAAATCAGTGATTGATGATGCCCTGGTGAGTTGCCCATTTGTGCAGCGGGTCATCGTTTATACCCATACCCGGACGGCAGTGAGCATGATCAAGGGAAGGGATGTGTGGTGGGAGGACGAAGTGCGCAAAGTGGAAACTGCGGGCAACCCGGATTTCCCGGCAGAAGTGATGGACGCCGAAGACCCTCTCTTTATCCTGTACACTTCGGGGTCTACAGGCAAACCCAAAGGGGTTGTTCATACCTGCGGTGGTTATATGGTGTACACCAACTATACCTTCGTGAATGTATTCCAGTACCAACCGCGTGAAATCCATTTCTGCACAGCAGATATCGGATGGATTACCGGTCATTCCTACATCGTTTATGGTCCGCTGAGTGCGGGTGCCACCACGCTCATGTTTGAGGGTATTCCCACATTTCCAGACGCAGGCAGATTCTGGGATATCATTGGCAAATACAAAGTCAATATCCTATACACCGCACCAACCGCCATCCGCAGCCTGATGGCCTTCGGATTAGGACCAGTACAAAACAAGGATCTGAGTTCCCTGAGGGTGCTCGGAACGGTGGGAGAACCCATCAATGAGGAAGCTTGGAACTGGTATGATGAAAATATCGGCAAAGGAAAATGTCCGATTGTGGACACCTGGTGGCAGACCGAAACCGGAGGTGTACTCATCAGCAACCTGGCAGGCATCACCCCAGCCAAAGCGAGTTATGCTACCCTGCCGATGCCCGGCGTTCAACCGTTACTCGTGGATGAAAAAGGCAATGAAATCACGGAAAACAATGTTACCGGCAACCTTTGCATCAGGGCTCCCTGGCCCTCCACCCTGAGAACTACTTATGGGGATCATGAAAGGTGCAGGACCAACTATTTTGCCACTTACCCAGACTTGTATTTCACCGGAGATGGTGCCTACCGGGATGAAAACGGATTCTACCGCATCACAGGTCGGGTTGATGATGTGCTGAATGTGAGTGGTCACCGTATCGGAACGGCTGAAGTGGAAAACGCCATCAACATGCATGCCGGTGTAGTCGAAAGTGCAGTAGTAGGCTACCCGCATGATGTAAAGGGTCAGGGAATTTACGCTTTTGTGATCTACAATGGTACCCATGGTGATGAGGAAATGGTAAGAAAAGATATCACCGCTACCGTGAGCCGGATCATCGGCCCCATCGCAAAACCGGATAAGATTCAGTTGGTATCCGGACTACCCAAAACGAGAAGCGGAAAAATTATGCGACGCATCCTGCGCAAAGTGGCGGAAGGTGAACTCGAAAACATTGGTGACACCACAACACTCCTGGATCCGGGTGTGGTGCAGGAAATCATCAAAGGGAAACTATGAGTGGCAAAAAGGATTCGTACTGGCTCGTATCCATCCTGGCCACTTTTTTGCAGCGGTTTTCAAGACCTGCATTCGGAGTGCTGAATTTCATGATGCTTACCCGGATGCTTACACGGTATGAATTTGGCGTTTGGAGCATCTTCCTGGTCATTTCCACCACCTTTGAAATGACAAAGACCTCCCTGCTCAAAACGGCACACATCAAATTTGCTGCAGCTTCAGCTGATGAAGCGGAACATGTGGCTATTTCCTGGTCTTCACTGACTTTGAATGTATTGCTTACGGTGATCTATTGGGCAGGTCTTTATGTTTTCGCCAACCCCATAGGAGTGTGGCTTAAAAGCGGTTCCGATTTCGCAGCCACAATCAGCTGGTATATCCCAGGGATGATCGGAATGATATTCTTTGCCCACTACGATGCAGTAAGACGGGCAAAACTGAATTTCAAAAATGGTCTCTACGGTTACTTGACGAAATATGTTTACTTCTTTCTGGCCACCGGCGTCTACTTCGCAGGGGGCATCAAAATGAACCTGAACCAGGTAGTTCTGCATTACGGCATCGGCAGCCTTGCAGCTGCCGGGGTGATGTTTGCACTCGACTGGAAATCTCTCAGTTTCAGGTTTGGTGCAACCCGATTGTGGATGGGTAAACTGGTTTCATTCGGCAAATACATCTGGGGAGGAAACCTGATTGGAAATCTTTCAAGCAATTTCGATCAAATGCTCACCGCCAAATACCTCAGTCCAACCATTGCCGCACATTATGGTATAGCTGCACGCATCATCAGTGTTGTGGAAATTCCACTCTTCGCTGCAGCTGAAGTGCTATTTCCCAAAATGACCAAAGCAGTGGAAGAAGAAGGAAGCGGGCGTGCCAAATGGTATCTGGAAAAAATGATTGCCTCCCTCTATGTAGTCATGACCCCAGCAGTCATCATCATGGTGGTGTTTGCCAAATGGCTTGTTCTTATCCTGGCAGGTGAAACATACCTGGATGCAGTTCCGATTGTGCAGCTCTATATATTCAGAATATTGCTAATTATACTGCAATTGCAATCCGGACAAACCCTGATCAGCATTGGCAAATCGGTATTGCATTTCAAAATGACTGCCATCAGCTTCGTTCTTCGGGTTATCGTGTTATATATATGCTACACGCAAATCGGGCTCTACGGAGCCGCCTGGGGCAATATCGTGATGGCCATTATCAGCCTTGTCTATTGGTATATGCTAATGCGTAAGGAGGTTGGGCTGGATGCAGGCAGTATCTTCAAACATTTCAAGGAACAGCTGGCAGCTGCTTCAGGGATACTAAAATCGAAACTGAAACGTTAACGTTCAGTAATCGTAAAAATGAAAAGAAATATCCTCTTATTCGGCAGTTCATCCAAATTGTCTTTGAATATTCTCTATTGTCTGAGCAATACTGAATTTGTTGTTCATTTTTTATCAAACAACACCAAAAACGCAGCACGATTTTCGAAACTGACTGCAAGTTACCAGATTGCAAAAAGTGAAGTTTGGGAAATTGATGAAATAATATCATTCATCAAGTTGAAACAAATCGACCTGATAGTACCAGTTGGTGAGTCAGAAGTCATTTTTATAGACCAATACAAGTCCGAACTTGAAAATCATTGCCATTGTCATTGGGTGACGCCTACTCAACAATTCAAACTGGCAGTTAATAAACATACACTTGCTGAGGTATTGAAAGCCATTGGGGTTCCTGTTCCAATACAAACGCGTATTTCAACTGAACACGATTTATTGGAATTTATTAATGTATCAGGATTTCCGGTAATCATTAAACCCACCAGTAGCAGCTTCGGATGGGGGGTAAGAAAATTCAGTTCACTTGACGCTTTGATAACCCACTACCGGAAAAATAATCTTTTTCAGAAAGATTACGTTATCCAACAATTCATAGAGGGTTCTGACATTGATTGCAACATATTCGCTGAACATGGAAAAATCCTTTGTCACACAATCCAAGAATCACCTGTAAGATCGGGATTGAATTTCAACCCCCATGACACAATTGCATTTGCGCCTGATGAAAATGTGCTTGAAGAAGTAACCAAAGTGATTGCCAAATTCCAATGGCATGGTATTGCCAATTTTGATATCAGAAGAGATATTAAAACAAATAAAATCTATATCTTGGAAATTAACGGCCGTTACTGGGGATCGTTAATTGGATCCTTGAAAAGAGCGGGGGTTAATTTTCCAAAAATCGCCGCGCATTATGCGTTGGGTGAAAGGATTGCCATTCCTGACATGCATAGGGGCCTTCAAATTTCCCTTGCCAAATTCCTCAAATCACTTGTCAGCCTGAAGCCCGCCAGCATCAAAGATACCAAATTCCACAGCTACAGTGCAGATCCCAAAGCCAGGATGATGCAGATGCTGGAAAAATTCCGTTAGGCAAGCGTAAACCCCTGCCCAACGGAATCCATCTTGATCAATTGCTGAACCTTACCCCAACGGTATAAGGCATCTGCTCCAACGCATTTTTGTGGAGGCTGGTGGTGGCGATAGAACCATACAACTTGACCGGACCCAATCCGAGCTCTCCTACATAAGCCAATTTGAATGGCTGCAGGTTGAAATTCGACTTGTTCTTATCAGTACCGGCCGGACTTTTTTGTTTCTGTCTGGCACTGGAGAGATATCCTGCACTGAGCCCCGCAGAAACCTGGAACCCTCTTTTGCCTCTTGCAGGATTGGTATTCAGGTTCAGCATAAGCGGAACGGTAAGGTAGTTGGCCACCAACTTGTTTTTGGAAAATGTCTGCGGATTACGGGTGGTATAAACATCTGCACCATCAACATAGGTGATCCCTGTTTTATAAAAATAGTTGTTACTTTCAATGCCGAAGCCATATTTGATGTTCAACACACTGGCAATCAGGCTCACACGCTGCATGAAAAACCAGAGGTTGAAATTGGAAATACGGGTCGTTTTGAGGGCGTAATCACTCTCTCCTGCCGGAACACCATTGGTCCTGTTTCTGAGAAAATTCTGGGCATCAGGGGAATTGTAGTTGGTGATGTCATTGTATCCAGCAAATCCGATATCATATACAAACCAGTTGGTGGAAACCTTTTTGGGTTTCTTCTTTTTGATGATCTCTTTCTTCAACTCACCCAATTTGCTCAAGTCAACCTCTCCAAGGGCCTTACCAAGTTTTTCGAGTCCTTCTGAAATGCCTTTGCCAATCACGGTAAGATCCGGACCAATTTTAAGGGTATCCATCACCGCCTTGGAAGAGTCACTAATTTTTGCCGAATCTGAAGGCGTTTTTACCACCGTCATGTTACCGATTTTGATGATGGCAGTGCCTTTTTTCACCTGTGTGGTGTCTTGCTGAGCGGATACGGAAGTTGTCACAATAAGGGATAGCAATCCCAATACACAATTTTTCATGCTGTCGGTTTAAATTGATTTTTAAATGCCTATTCTTTGATCGGTATCTGGAAATTGGCCACCTGTATGAATTTCTGGCCTTGACGGTCTTCGTTATCCTGAATGGTTCTGCTGATTCTTCTAATCAATCCCCTGAAAATGGACCTATCCTCTTCCTTGGTTTCCGCTTCAATCAAGAGGGCTGTATTGACCTCATTGTTGTCGGGCTCATCCGGGGTTACTGTGGCAGCTTCAATAGGTTGGGGAGCTGAAAGCCTCAACCTCGCTGCTTCCAAGGCTGCTTGAGAAAAATTATTTTGGACTCCAGCAGTTGTCTGTTCGGCAGATTCGAATGCTGCAGCTATAAGGCTGGCATCATCTTCCGGAACAGTTGCATTGCCTGTTTCAGTGAGCTGCTGATTGGGTTTGATGGCTGCCTGCAAGATGATTGTGGCTTGCTTGGGTTTTCCCGCGAACACTTGGAGGGGAAGCTTTTGAGATACCTTATTTTGGTTAGACTGCAGCTCCATAGATTCGCCAGCAGATGCAAAACCCTGCATCTTACCTGCACTTTCAGAAGGCACTACAGGTGCATCCTTATCAGCAACTTGCCACATCAAGGTTACCATCAGGATGAGCGAAGCTGCAACAGACAAGGGTTTCAACCAAAACATGCGGGCAACCGGAGCTTTTTTGTAAAGGAGTAGTTTATCTGGAAAAACGATTTGCAGATCCGGACTCAAAACATAAACCTCTTCGTCAGGAATTTCCTCGGTGATGTACAGCCCTGACTTGCCCTCAAAAACAATCTTTTCGTCAGCCTCACACTTCAATGCCGTCATCATTTCCAACTCCGTTCGGATCATCGGATGCTGCTGAAGAAAGGCTTCAACAACCTGCTCTTCTGCCGGAGACAATTCGCCATCGGCATACAGCAGCAACCAGCTTTCATAATTATTCAGATTGATCATGGTTAAAGTATGTTTTCCGGTTTGCCGACAATTTCTTTCAGTTGCAACCGCGCCCGGTGGAGATAGACCTTGACCTGGCTGGCGTTCAATGCTGTAATCCGTCCGATTTCCTCATAGGAATAACCCTCATAATCTTTCAAGAGAATCAGGGACTTTTGTAGTGGTGTCAAGCGCTGCAAAGCCGCTTCGAGCTCTTTTTTAAAGCCCGGTGAAACCGGCCTGGCCACTCGGGTATCATGCGAAAAGTCTTCCTGCAATTGGACCCGCTTGCTCTTCCTGATGTGATCAATCATTTGGTGATAAGCCACTGTGAAGAGATAGGACTTGGCAGTCGCTGGTACCACCTTTTCCCTGTTCACCCACATTTTTTCGAAAGCCGTTTGCACGATATCACGGGAGTCCTCCTCGTGCTGCAGGTTTTTCAGAATAAACCTGTAAACGCCATCAGCATAATCATCAACACACCTATTGTATTCCCTTTCTGTCATGTAGCTTTGGTTGAAATGGTATCATAGGTGTTACGCAGATCTTTTGTAAAAGTTACATCAAAGCAAAATTCACCTACCGTAAAGCAATAACCTGGGTAGCGCGTGCCACAAAGGCTTACCGGCTTCTATGACCCGGTGAGACACTTCTTCAGTTGAGCCCTTGACCCAAGCCGGACCCTGATTGTCCTTTACAGGTTGGTAATCATAAGTGAGGTAGGCGATGATTCCCAAGGCCAACAAGATGAAGGTAGAAAGCAAATATGGGAAGTTTTTTCTCATTTCGTGGTCTTTAACGAATGAACAGTCAAAAAGTTACAAAACAGGAGTCCAGTCTGCCTGTCGTCTTATTCTGCAAGGGCATTCCTTCAGATTTTGATTAATTTTGCAATTGTACAAACCGCAACATGAACAACTCACTTACCAACCGACTCCATATTGAATTGGATGAAATCCGTCAGGCAGGACTATTCAAAAAAGAAAGGATCATTGAAAGTCCGCAAGGTGCCGTCATCACCGTCAATGGCAAGGAAGTCATCAACCTGTGTGCCAACAATTACCTGGGGTTGTCGGCACATCCCAAGATCATTGATGCAGCCAAACAATATATCGACGAACGCGGATACGGATTGAGTTCTGTCCGTTTCATCTGCGGAACCCAAGACATCCATAAGGAATTGGAACAAAAGATTTCCGGATTCCTGGGAACTGAAGACACCATCCTGTATGCAGCTGCTTTTGATGCGAATGGTGGTGTTTTTGAGCCACTTTTCAATGAACAGGATGCCATCATCTCCGATGAACTCAACCATGCATCCATCATAGACGGCGTAAGGCTTTGCAAAGCCCAGCGTTTTCGCTACAAACACAATGACATGGAAGACCTGGAGGTGCAACTGAAAGCTGCGGCTCATCTGCGCAACCGGATCATTGTAACTGACGGATCATTCAGCATGGATGGCACCATTGCCCAGCTCGACAAAATCGTACCATTGGCAGAAAAATATGATGCCGCTATTATGATCGACGAGTGCCATTCCTCCGGATTCCTCGGCAAGACCGGTCGGGGCACCCATGAACACTGCGGCGTAATGGGTAAAATTGATATCATCACCGGTACCTTGGGCAAAGCCCTGGGCGGTGCTTCAGGAGGCTTCACCAGCGGCAGGAAAGAAATCATCGAAATGCTCAGGCAACGAAGCCGCCCTTACTTGTTTTCCAATACATTGGCCCCAAGCATTGTAGGTGGTTCAATTGCCGTTTTGGACTTGCTCAGTGAAACGACCGGTCTGAGAGACAAGCTTGAATCCAATACATTGTATTTCAGATCCGAAATGACAAAAGCAGGATTTGATATCAAACCTGGTGTTCACCCCATTGTTCCCATCATGCTTTACGAAGCGACCGTAGCCCAGGAAATGGCAGCTCGTTTGCTTGAAGAAGGTATTTATGTAATCGGATTCTTTTTCCCTGTAGTAGCCAAAGGCAAGGCAAGGATCAGGGTTCAGATGAGCGCTGCCCATGAAATGGAACACCTCAATAAAGCCATTGCAGCCTTTGTGAAAGTGGGCAAAGAGATGGGGGTGATTGGGGGATGAGGCATTAGGCACGAGCTTGCCTGCCGAAGGCAGGGCAAAAGGCACGAAGGAAGAGTGAGTAATATCCTGAGGGTGGGAGTTAAGTTCACATTCAATGACCGTGATTGGGCTGGTCGATATTAGATTGGAGAAAACGCTTGACCATAGCCCTTGTCAAGGGCGAAAATGGATAGCTGATAAGCGTTTCAATAATTCTGGGAAAAAAGAACATGTCCATCGCCAATCCAAACTTCATGGGACTGTTGTATTTTTTCAGGTAGCGGATAGCAGAAATGATTACTTCCGTTTTGGTGATGGCCTTGGTTTCGGGGTTGATGCGGGATGACCCTCCATGGGCATGCATGCATTTGATGTCATTGTACATCACGCGAAGCCAACCTTTTGCAGCTGCCCGCCTGCTGAGGTCCATATCTTCAAAATACATCCAAAACCTTTCATCCCAGCCACCCAATTCATCAAAATCTGTTTTTCTGATCAAAACAAATGACCCTGAAATCCAGTCGGGGTAAGAAATAGGTGATGTGCTGAGATACACTTTGGAGTATTTCTTTCCCCTAACCAATCTTTCAATACTCCTGATGGGTGCCCAAACATTCCACCACTTCAGGAACAATCCGTGCGGATGGGTGTCTTTCCCGGATTCGTTCAGCTGCCGGATACCAATAAGTTTCCAAGAGGGTTGGTGCATGCACTTCACCAGCAGGGAAGCAAGTGTATCTGGCTCCAAAAGGGTATCTGGATTGAGGAAGAGCAACCAACTGCCTTGGGATTCTCTGGCACCGCGGTTGCAAGCCTGGGCAAAACCGGCATTGGTATCCTGTAAAATAAACCTCACTTCAGGATGCAAGTCGATAAACTGCTGCGCTTGCCCATCATCAGAATGATTGTCAACCACAATCACTTCAACATTATCCATCCCCTGGGCAGCGATGCTATTCAAACAAGCGTCCAGCCTGTTCCAGGAACGATAACTTACAATGACGATGGATAATACAATCATTTGGCCGATACAATTGGGTACAAAGGTATTGTAAGTTCACTGTTTCGGTGTAGTTTAGAAGCGAATCAAACAAAAATGAATCGAATGACAAAGTTGCAATTCACCGTAAATATCAATGTCCCGCTGAACAAAGTTTATGATACCATGCTGGGCATCAGCAATAAAGCATCGTATGAGCAGTGGACTGCTTTATTCAATCCAACATCCAGTTATGAAGGAAAGTGGCAGCAGGGGGAGAAAATGCTGTTTATTGGCGTAGATGAAAAAGGGGAAAAGGGTGGTATGGTTTCCAGGATAGCGGAAAACATCCCCAACCAATTTGTT
>JBDLUN010000053.1:0-7069 GCA_039805245.1 Bacteroidota bacterium | reverse complement strand
GCCGAAGAGAAGGGTGCCAAGCTTCGTGTGATTCCTATCAACGACGACGGTGTATTGGACATGCAGGCTTATGAAAGCCTCCTCAATGAGAAAACCCGCATCGTTTCCATAGTACATGCCTCCAATGCCCTTGGCGTCATCAATCCTGTTGCTGAAATCATTCAGCTGGCCCATGCTAACAATGCGTTGGTATTGGTTGATGCAGCCCAATCCAGCGTTCACCTGGAACTGGATGTACAATCAATGGATTGCGACTTCCTGACCTTTTCCGGACATAAAATTTATGGTCCAACAGGTACCGGCATCCTCTATGGCAAAAAAGAACTGCTGGACCGCATGCCACCCTATCAGGGAGGAGGTGAAATGATCAAAGAGGTTACCTTTGAAAAAACTACTTTCAATGAGCTCCCTTTCAAATTTGAAGCCGGAACACCCAATATAGCAGACTTTATCGCCCTGAAAGAAGGGATTGCATTCATACAGGATATTGGGAAAGCTGCAATACACCAGCACGAAACAACTCTGCTGGAATATGCCACCCAACAGCTGATCACTATTGACGGATTGCAAATCAGGGGAAATGTACCCAATAAAGTGAGTGTAGTCTCCTTCACCATCGATGGCATTCACCCGCAAGACCTGGCCATCTTACTGGACAACCAGGGGATTGCGGTAAGGACCGGTCACCATTGTGCACAACCCCTCATGAGCAGATTAGGTATTGTTGGCACCACAAGAGCCTCCTTTGCCGCATACAATACACTTGCTGAAATAGACCAATTCACCAACGCTTTGGGCAAAGCGCTAAAGATGCTCCGATAAATGCAGGAATCAAGAACGATACCGGAAATTGAACAAGAACTAACCGATGATTTTGCCATGTTCGAAACATGGGAAGAGAAATACGAGTACTTGATCGACATGGGAAAAAAACTCCCTGCAATGGATCCTGCTTACAAAACAGAAGATTACAAAATCAAGGGTTGCCAATCCAGCGTATGGATTCATTCCAGGTTTGATGAAGGTCGTGTTTATTTCGAAGGGGATAGTGATGCCATCATCGTTAAGGGACTTGTAAGCCTCATGGTATTGGTACTCAATGGACAAAAACCAAAAGACATTGTGGAAGCACGATTGGATTTCATTAACAATACGGGACTGAGTTCACACCTAGCGCAAACCCGTTCTAACGGACTGCGTGCCATGATCAAACAGATGAAGCTCGAAGCTTCCGTTTATGGGGCATGACAAAAAACCAGCGCCAACAACCAATATTTGACAACATGCACAAAAACTTTCTCAAATATTGGAAACACAAAAAAAAATGGGCTGCCTTTCTCTCCCTAGCCACCCTCATCCTGTCGGCCAATCTGTTTTTCCTTCCGGTAAGTGAAACCCTCCAAAAACAAAACAAACCCACTGTCAATTCAACTATTCAATGCAGAACATGCCATCAGGAAATTTACGATAATTACTTACAAACAGCGCATTACCGGGATTCCAGGCCAGCTGCTGCTGAAGCCATAAAAGGCAGCTTCCATCCAGACAGTAACCTCTATGCATACAACCTGTTCATGCAGGTGGCGCTTTTGAAAGAAGGCAACAAGTTTATCCAATCAGCCCGATTCAATCAGCAAGAAGTGCAGAAGGCATCTTTTGACATAGTCATTGGATCTGGCAGGAAAGGACAATCCTATCTCTATTGGAAAGGCAACCAATTGTTCCAATTGCCCATATCCTATTTTACTGCCACCAACAGCTGGACCAACAGTCCGGGTTTTCCGTCTTACCCCTATTTTGAAAGACCAGTTCCCTTAAACTGTATGGAATGCCACAGCAGCTTTGCCAAAACCATAAAGTCAGGAGACGCCATCAACGCTTACGACAAAAACAGCGTTGTTTTATCCATCAATTGCGACAGGTGCCATGGCAATGGCAATGAACACGCACAATATCAGCTTACCCATCCACAAGACACCGCTGGAAAATTCATTGTCAATACAGCCACCATACAAGACAGGCAAATCCGCATGGACGCCTGCGCTGTTTGCCACTCCGGTATCCGAAAACACATAAAACCCCCTTTCAGCTTCCAACCCGGCATGAACCTGTCAGCCCATTCCACCGGACAAACCATCAGCAAAAAACCGGATACACTGGATGTACATGGGAACCAGTATGGCCTGTTGGCTGGGAGCAAGTGCTATACGGCATCGAGTGCAATGGATTGCTCCAGCTGCCACAATGTTCACCGGGAAGAGGTGAATGACCCCAAACTTTTTTCTTCAAGATGCCTGAATTGCCATGCCCCGGAAAAAAACAATTTTTGCAGCCTGCAGACTGACAACAAAATCGTTTTGACAGAAAACTGCATCGATTGCCACATGCCCGTCCTCCCCTCTAAAAAAATACAGCTCCAAACAGCCTCAAACAACAAAATACAATCCGATAGCATCCGGACACATTTTGTTGCCATATACAGGGAACAAACCAAAAAATTCCTGCAACGAACAAACATCAAGTAATTTTGTATCCATTACATATGACAAACGAAGAAAACATCAAGGAACAGGTCATAGCCAAACTCAAAACAATCTTCGACCCTGAGTTGCCCGTCAACATCTGGGAATTGGGCTTGATTTATGAGGTAAATATAGTCCCGATCAAAAACGTGCAGGTCATCATGACGCTAACGGCGCCCAACTGTCCTGCTGCACAAACCCTTCCTCATGATGTGGACCAAAAAATAAGGGAGATAGAAGGCATCAATGATGTGTTTGTTGAAATCACCTGGACGCCGGCATGGACCAAAGACCGCATGAGTGAAGAAGCGAAATTGGAGCTAGGTTTTTTATAAAAGATTTCCACTGAAAACCAGAATGGCGTAACTTGTTATCGTATGCCGCCATTCTTGTTGCAGCCCATCAAACCCTTGCAAATAGGGCTTTTGCACCCTTTGCTGGTTCACCTTCCCATAGGTATTGTGTTCTTTGCACTGCTCCTATCCCTGATGCCGAAAACGTTCCGCAACAGTTTGCAGCAAGCACAGTCATTATCTCTCCTTGCTGCAGCAATTTCTTCCATTGTGGCATCTATCACCGGCTATCTGCTTGCACAGTCAGGCGACTATGATAGTTCTGCTGTCACCCAACACCAATGGGCTGGAATTGGCACTGCAATAATTATGTTGCTGGCCTTTTTTATCAAGCGGTTTCAACGCATTTTAATTTGGATTGTCGCCCTTTCAATTGCCATAACTGGGCACTGGGGTGGAGAACTGACACATGGGGAAGGATACCTGGATAAAATATTGGCAAGCTCCTCAGAACAGAAGTTGCCCCCCAATGAATTGGATACTGCAACAAATGATGCAGCATTCAAAGCAGCAGATACAAGCAGCACAATAGAAAAGTATTCGCCATACCAAACCGCTGTTGCCCCCATCCTCAAAGCCAACTGTTATACCTGTCATTCATCCACCAAAAAAAAGGGGGGATTGCGATTGGACAGCGAAAAATGGATCAAAGCAGGCGGAAAGAACGGACTGATATTGACAGGCGGGTCTCCTGAGAAAAGTACCCTCTACACACACCTCAAACTGCCGCTGGAAGATGAGCTGCACATGCCGCCAAAGGGTAAAAGGCAACTGAATAAGGGAGCGATAAACACTATTTTTCATTGGATACAAATGGGTGCCCCCTTTGAAGAAGTAGAAAGGGTACCAACAACGGCATCGGTTCAGATTGAAACAATGAATCAACCCGAAGAACTCATCAGGGTGCAGGATGTGCCAGTTGCTGCCGTATCAAGCAATGAAAGCTCAATTGGGCCAGCAGATCCGGAAATGATCCATTCGTTGACTGACCGGGAAGTGATTGTAAAGCCTATTGCCTACCGCGAAAATGGTTTGTATGTGAATTTGGTCAACATCAAAAGTGCAACGCCGGAAATCACTTCCCTATTGGCTGCTTTGGCTGATCAGGTGGTGGAACTGAAAATGAATGATGTGACCCTGATTGATGGTTCTTTGTCGTTCCTTGCAGGATTTAAGAACCTCACACACCTTCATTTGTCCCAAACCAACCTGCACGACGCTGCACTAGCGGAGATAGTCCCACTGAAACAACTACGGTACCTGAACCTTTACGGAACTCCTGTAACAGACCAATCACTCGGGTTGATTGTAAAACTCCCAAACATCAGGAAAGTCAACCTCTGGAACACCGGCGTGACCACATCGGCAATATTGCAATTCAGCCGTCAACATCCAGAGATTACCCTCGAATATGGACAACTGAAGCTTAACCATCAAGATTCCCTGCAAAAGCAATAGCATGAACCTATTCAAAACGATAGCAGCCATTTCCATACTGATCATTCTCAGTGCGGCCATCCTTTCACCACCACCTTCTTTGCCAGCTGACGTGGCATCGGCACTGTCGAAAATCAATTTTACCCCTGATTACAACCAGCACATCAAACCCATTCTGTCAGACAAATGCTTTGCCTGTCACGGTCCGGATCAGGCCAAGCAAAAGGCCGGTCTTCGCTTGGACCAATCCAATGCCGCCTTTGCAGGATTGCCTGAAAGTCCGGGCAAAGTAGCCATCAAACCAGGCAATATTTGGAAAAGCGAAGTGGTTTACCGGATCATATCGAAAGATCCTTCCTACATCATGCCAACGCCGGAGTCACACCTCAGCCTTACCGCTATGGAAAAGGCGATGCTGATCAAATGGATTGAGCTGGGGGCCGTTTACCAACCCCATTGGGCTTTTGTAAAACCGGTTAAAAAAGAATTGCCCGCAATGTCGGGAAGGCCTGACAACCAAAATCCCATTGACCGTTTTATATGGGCCAAACTCCAAGAATTGCAACTGCAACCGGCTCCGGAAGCATCAAAAGAGCTGTTGCTGAGAAGATTGAGTCTCGACATCACCGGTTTGCCTCCAACGACTGCAGAGCTTGACGATTTTTTGAATGATAACAAGGCCGGTGCATATGAAAGACAGGTGGACAGGCTATTACAGTCTGTTCACTATGGCGAGCGTATGGCTGCTGACTGGCTTGATCTTGCCAGATTTGCAGACACCTATGGTTATTCTGTTGACCGGTACAGGGATATGTCTCCTTACCGTGATTGGGTAATCAATGCCTTCAACAGCAACAAGCCATACGACAGGTTCATCCATGAACAATTGGCAGGGGACCTGCTACCGAATCCCACAAAGGATATGCGGATAGCGACGGCCTTCAACAGGATACACCAGCAAAATATGGAAGGTGGCATTGTAGAGGAAGAGTTCCAAACAGAATATGTGCTTGATCGTACCAATACATTCGGGGAAGCCTTTATGGCCATGTCTGTCAGCTGCTCCCGCTGTCACGACCACAAATACGACCCCATCACTCAAAAGAATTATTATCAGCTGACGGCATTCTTCAACAATGTGCTTGAAGCAGGACAGATTTCCTGGAACAACGATATGCCAACCCCCACCCTAATGCTTCCCAATGAGATGGAAGAGAAACGAATGGACTCGTTGAAACAGCGCATTGAAGAGCAAGAGGCAGCCCTGGAGGCCATCACAACAGCAGCAAAGGGCCGGGCTGCATCCTGGATCAATAGCGATAACTTTCAGCAGCTTATAGCCGAGGATATACCAGCAAAGGGATTGCAGACTTTCTTCAGATTCAACGGCACATTGCAACAGGAAAAAGACTCCAGCAGAAAAGGCATTATGAAACATGATGCCGGTGCCACTGGAGACAAGCCGGTTTTTGTGAAAGACCGTCAGGCGCAGGTATTGCAAATGGATGGAGATGTGTACCTTGATTTGAGTCCAGCTGGTGTGTTCAATGCCGCCTCCCCTTTTACCATCGGCATGTGGATATGGATTCCCCAATCACTAAAGGAGGGAGTCATTTTCCACAAAAGTGATGGCGAAAGACTTTATAATTTCAAAGGGTTCAATGTCTCCCTTAAGCATAACCGTTTGGAAATCACCATGGCCCACGCAGCCCCTTCCAATGCCATCATCAAGAGAGCCACACAGGATGTTCCCCGCAACCAGTGGATCCATGTGGCGCTGGGCTACGACGGATCAGGCAAGGCTGCGGGCTTTCAGCTATTTCAAAACGGATCCCTTGCACCAATGGAAACCATCATCGACAAACTCTACAAAGACATCATCTTCCACCGCAAGGAGGAACCGGGTTTGCAGATTGGGGGTTGGTGGAGAGGTACCGGTTTTACAGGAGGCAAAGTGGATGATGCTGTGATTTACAACCGAATGCTTGAACCCTTAGAAATGGCGATACTGGCCGGAAAAGACAGTTGGAAGTCGCATTGGCCTTCAACAGGATCTCCCCCGACAACTGCCGCACCATTTGAATTGTCAGCCTATTATGCCCATCACATCGATACCACAACTACCAGGCAACAGAAAGCCCTCAAGCAAACGAGAGAAGCATATTATGCAACTGTGAAAGACATGAGACAGGTGATGGTGATGGAAGAAATGCCCAAACCCAAAGCCACCCACCTGCTTTTGCGCGGGCAATATAATCTTAAAGGGGAAAGCGTTTCACCGGGCACACCGGCATCCATCATGCCCTTCTCCCAACAGTTCCCCAACAACCGACTCGGATTGGCACAGTGGTTGACCCATCCGGACCATCCCCTGACTGCACGTGTAGCCGTAAACCGACTTTGGCAGCAATTCTTTGGCACCGGGCTGGTGAAGACAAGTGAAGACTTCGGCAACCAGGGTGAGATGCCCAGCCATCCGGCACTGCTCGACTGGCTGGCGGTTCATTTCAGAGAGTCGGGATGGGATGTCAAACAGCTGATCCGGTTGATAGTTACATCCTCTACTTATAAACAAGAATCCCGGACGACAGCTGCTTTACGTGAATCAGACCCCGAAAACCGCTGGCTTGCGAGAGGTCCGGGCAAACGGCTGACTGCTGAAATGCTTCGGGATCAGGCATTGGCTGCCAGTGGATTGCTGAACAGGAAAATTGGAGGTGAAAGTGTCAAACCCTATCAACCTGCAGGCCTCTGGGA
>JBDLUN010000052.1:0-3304 GCA_039805245.1 Bacteroidota bacterium | reverse complement strand
GGAGCAGGAAAAAGTACACTGTTAAAAATCCTAAGTATGATTACCGCCCCTACAAAGGGAGAATTGACAATGACCGGGCGTGTTGCTAGTTTATTAGAGGTGGGAACTGGATTTCACCAAGATCTTACGGGTAGAGAGAATATTTATTTGAACGGTGCTGTTTTGGGTATGCGCAAAAAAGAAATTGATGTTAAGCTTGATGCCATCGTCGATTTTTCAGGCGTGGAAGGCTATATCGATACACCCGTAAAAAGGTACAGTAGCGGTATGAAAATGCGTTTGGGCTTTGCTGTTGCAGCCTTCTTGGAACCCGATATATTGATTGTGGATGAAGTATTGGCCGTAGGAGATGCGGAATTCCAAAAGAAATGTTTGGGCAAGATCAAGAGTGTCAGCAGTGCAGAAGGTAGAACAGTGTTGTTTGTGAGTCATAATTTAGGGGCCGTCAAAAATCTGACCACCCGTTGTATCATGTTGGAACATGGGGAATTGGTTTCAGAAGGTTCCCCTGGTAAAGTGATAGAAGACTATTTGCGGATGACCACTTTGCCGGAAAATGTGATGTTGGACGGGAAACGTGCCAATGAATTTTGGGGGCAAGACATCCGATTGAATGCCATCAGGCCTGTTTTTGGAGGAGGTCTTTCATTCTTCCATTTTGGCGAGTCGCTACAATTTGAAGTCGCTTTCTCCGTAAGAAAGCCAAGCATAGACAAACTTCGTTTCGGTTGTACCATTGCTACATTGGATGAACGTCCTGTTGCATCCATGATGACCCAACCTATTTTGGAGGCTAGTCAAGAGGGGGATTTTCAATATAAGGTGACCATCAGTGATTTTGATCTTTTTCCCGGGAGCTATCGTTTGTCATTGTCTGTGGGCATTGGGGATTTCCAGGAAACGAGAAAGGAGTTTGATGTATTGCGAGATGCATTAGTATTCCATGTGGAGAATCTGTCGGATACCGGCAATTCAATTTACAATTGGCGACAGGATTATGGAAATCTTTTGCATAAGGGCTTTACAGTTGAACCTGCGATCAAAAGTCAACCTAACCAATGAGTATTTTTGAATTGGAATACAGAAGTTATGCGGACCTGTCAGCACTAATTCATGCTGCCGATATCAGCAAGTTGAAGAACTATGATTTGGTTGTTGGAATTCCCAGGAGTGGAATGATTCCAGCATACATGTTAGGCTTGCGACTGAATATTCCTGTTATAGACCTTGAAGGGTTTCTGAATGGGAATGCACCGGTAACAGGAAGCAGAATGGTTAAAGAAGTCAAAGACAGATTCGGTAGGATGCTAGTTGTGGATGATTCAATCCGTTCTGGTAAGCAACTTGACCATGTAAAGGAAAAACTTTCCGGTATGCAGGATTGTGAATTCGGGTTTTGCACACCATTTGCCACTTCAGAAAAAGCCGGCCAGGTGGACCATTACTTCGAGCTGATTGACAAGCCGCGCGTTTTTCAATGGAATATTATGCATTCTTGGATTTATCAATACAGTTGTGTGGATATTGATGGGGTATTGTGTGATGATCCTACAGTTTCAGAAAATGATGATGGCGAAAATTATGACCGGTTTTTGCTAAATGCGCCGCTGAAATTCAAACCTGCTGTGCCTGTTCACACCTTGGTTACGAATAGGCTTGAAAAGTACAGACCACAAACTGAAATATGGTTGAGAGAGCAAGGCATCCAATACAAGGAATTGTTGATGCTTGACCTTCCGGATCGTGCTACTCGCGTTAGGATGGGAAATTACGGCGCCTTCAAGGCAGACGTTTATCAGTCAAGAAAAGACACATTGTTGTTTATTGAAAGTGACTATCATCAAGCTTCCAAAATCAATGAACTGACGGGGCGGGCTGTGTTCTGCGTTGAACAAATGCGGTTTTTTCCGCCTTTGAAACCTAGGACTCCCGTTCACCGGAGGGTAGCCCGAAAAGTAAAAAAATATTTGCGAAGCATTTGATATGCAGGATATTTTACAAACATACCAGGCTGGAAAAGTGAGCATCATTATTCCGGTTTACAACCGGGAGCTACTGCTGCCTGAAACATTGGATTCAATTCTTGCCCAGACCTATTTCAATTGGGAATGCATCATGGTAGATGACGGCAGTACCGATGACTCTTTGTCTGTTTGTAATTCCTATGTCCAGTTAGATGCTAGGTTTAAAGTATACAACAGGCCTGCTTCCATCAGGAAAGGGGCCAATGGTTGTCGCAATTTCGGATTCCAACAATCCGATGGTGAATTCATCCAATGGTTTGACAGTGATGACTTGATGGAAGAGGAACTCTTGACATCAAGGATAGGAGTTTTTGCTGAAACTGCTGCCAAGTTGGTTGTGAGTCCTGCCAAGTATTTCAAAACACTTTCTGATTTGGAACACAGCAGGCAATACAGAAAGGTTAATTATGGAGACGGATGTAAAGCCTATCAGTTTTTGGCTTCTAACGCATGGTTCCAGACTTCACAATGTCTCCTGCACAGAAGTTTGCTAAAACATGATAAGAGTCCATTCAATACGGCACTTCCCCGAAATCAGGAAACGGCATTGTTCGTCAGGTTGTTGTTGGAAAATCCTGTTTTGAAAGTAGTAGATCATGAGCCCTTCGTGTGTATCAGAGAGCATGAAAAATCAATCAGTGGAAAGTATCAGTCTGCCCCCATGGTTGAACGTATTGAAATGGATCTACCAGCGTACAGGCTCATGTATGATTCATTTAGAAAAAGAAATCGGCTCAATGGTGAAGTCAGGTCCTATTTTTCCACATTTTTCTATAACAGCTTAAAGCAAATGAATGCTTTCAGTTTGAATTTTTTGAGGACTTTTTATTTCAGTTGGTCAAATGGTTTGTTTCCGGATGGTAAACCGGTTTTCAAGTTCTTTTTCTACAGGATTTTGGGCCAACTATGAGCATCAAAAATTTACATATAAAAATCAAAACAATCTCTTTGCAATGGATGCCGTTGTAGTTGTGCCTGTCTATAAACCTGCAGAGGAACTGTGTGATACTGACAGGCTTGGACTGATCAGTGCATTTAACCATTTTGCTGAATATCCTATTGTTTTTGCAGGTCCTGAACGCGTTGGGGAAAAAGCCTATTTGGAAATGGCATCGAGTTATGCTGTAAAGGCAAAATTTATCGTATTTGATGATGTGTATTTTTCAGGAAAAGATGCTTACAGCAGATTGCTGGTATCCAATCACTTTTATGACTGTTTCAGGAATTATAAGTTTATGCTGATTTGCCAGACTGATGCCTTTGTGTTCCACAATAAACTC
>JBDLUN010000051.1:0-5814 GCA_039805245.1 Bacteroidota bacterium | reverse complement strand
CCATAAATCAGGATTTTTTCCCCTGTTGACACAGCTTGCATGATGCGTTCTACAGCCTGCTGCATATCTTTCATCAGCAAAGGGTCATGGAGGTCGTTCCAGGACGGTCTGAAAAAAGCTTTGGCCATAGGATAATCTAAGATTACCCTGTCGGTCAAAATACCGCAAATCAAAGGGTGGATATTCAAGTCTTTTCTGAGAACAGCAGATTGTTCTGTTGGAAGATTTTTGACCCTCCAACGCTTTTTGTACGCCTCCATATCATTTCCTCCTTTCCGTTGTATACCTGACCAAATCTTCCAGCGCCTGTCGTTCTTTGCAGTCCCTCATCGTTAGGAGTAAAGACATGGCTTTTGATTTGTATGATTCCATCGCTTCCCTGGCATATTCAATGCCTCCTGCGGCTTTAACCGACTCAATGACAGTCTGGATATCAGCCTTGCTTTTATGTTTGTTTCTGATGATGTAAGTTAAGGCGGAGCGGGTGGATCTGTCGACATTATCCAGTGTGAAAATCAACGGCAATGTCAGTTTTTTTTCACGGATGTCGTTGCCTGTGGGTTTACCTACATCCTCATTGCCGTAATCAAAAAGATCATCCTTGATTTGAAAGGCAATGCCAGTATATTCTCCGAACTGCCTCATTTTTTCTGTCATTTCCAGGTCCTGATGAGCCGAGTAGGCTCCTGCGGCGCAGGCTGAAGCCAAGAGCGAGGCAGTTTTGTTACGGATGATCGTAAAGTAGTCGCTTTCCCGGATATTCAACAACCTGGCTTTTTCGAGCTGCAAAAGCTCACCTTCGCTCATTTTGCGCACGGCGTCAGACAGTATTTCCAGAATTTTGAAATCACCATTTTCAAGTGACAATAATAGTCCTTTGGCTAGGAGATAGTCCCCAACCAGCACTGATGCCTTGTTTTTCCAGAGTGCCGAAATGGAGAAGAAACCGCGCCTTTCCGATGCTTCATCCACCACATCGTCATGAACGAGGGTAGCCGTATGGAGTAGTTCAACAACAGAGGCTGCCCTGTAAGTACTCTCATTTATACCTCCGCTAACCCCGGCTGAAAGCAACACAAACATGGGGCGCAGCTGCTTTCCCTTGGTGCGAACAATGTATTTGAGGATCCTGTCCAGCATAGGCGTGTTGCTTTTGACAGCGTCCTTAAACAGCTGTTCAAATTGCCGGAGTTCCGCTTCTATGATGGATTGGGATGTTAACATTAATGGTTTGCGAACTTACGATTTATTGGGCAGTAAGTATGGATATTTGGACTTGAGCCGGTAGATTTTGAATATTTCCAAAATGTGCTTAATGTCTTTAGTCAGTTTTTAAGGTAAAATCATTCAAAATCAGCCTTATTTATTTGACAATTAAAACATTAACATTACTTTTGTTCCAACTTGCAAATCAATGCAATATTCTAAATTTAAACTAACACTCCATCGTATGACAATTAAAAAGTATTCTCTATTCCTTGGTCTTTTGGCCCTGGTTATGACTACTCAGGCACAAAGTTCCACAGAAGGTGGTTATGAATGGAAGGATTCCTCTCTGATTCCTCCGTCCAGAATGGCCCAACACAATGAATTCGTAAACAATCAGTATATTTTCCCTGCTAAACCCCGCAGCCAGTGGGAACTTGGTTTGAAATTGGGCTCACCATCCATTGCCGGCGATGTGGCTTCTGTTAGTCCAAACTTTGGTTTTGGTGTACATGCCAGAAAAGCATTGGGATATATGTTCTCTGTAAGGGGTGAATTCTACCGCGGAACCGCAAAAGGGCTGAATTGGAAAGAAACAAATAACTACATCAATAATACTGCATGGACCAGCAATGGTTACAAGGGCTGGACCAAAGATGGTCAAGGCAACTATTATGTACCAACAGACAAGCTTTTCCTGAACCACAAGACAACTGTAAGCGATCTCAGTATCCAAGGTTTAATCAATTTCACTAACATTAGGTTTCACAAGGCTGAACCCAAGTTCAGCGCATACGCCATTTTGGGAGTAGGTGCAACCTTCTATAAAACAATGGTTGATGCCAAAAATGCTGGTGGTTCCAAGTACAGTTTCAATGGTATCCCCAATGGTACCTGGGATTCCCGTAATGACACCAAGAACGCGGTCAAAGCTTTGCTTGATGGAACTTATGAGACTCCAGGCGAGTCTAACACTCAGGCACCCAAAGCATTCGGCATGACGGCAAGGTTCTCCCAAACAGCTGGCCTTGGTATGGCATTCAAGATTTCAAAAAAGGTTAACGTAGCCTTTGAAAGCAGGATGTCTTTTGTTAAGGATGATTTGCTTGATGGTCAGCGTTGGCAGGCAACTCCTCTTGGAGAAGCCGTGTTGACCAACAGCAATGATGCCCTGAATTTCACTTCAATAGGCATCAACATCAACTTATTCTAATTTCACCCAGTACAACAAATATTATAACATGAAAATCAAAAACATACTCACGGCCCTGTTTCTGGGAATTTTCCTCCTTGCAGGATTGGATACATTTGCCCAGAAGAAGACCAAATCAGTGGAGCCCCTTTATTGGAAAAATCCGCTTGAATTTGTTTATTCAGAATTGAATTCACCAAAGCGCATGAAAATGCCTAAGGTGGTTTTGGATGATACCGATGGTGATGGTGTCACCGATCAATTCGATCGTGAACCCAATACACCAGCTGGCGCACCTGTGAATTCAAATGGTGTTAGTAAAGACACCGATGGTGATGGTGTTCCTGATTTCAAAGACAAGCAATTGGTAACCCCTTCTGAGTGTCAGCCTGTAGATGTGAATGGTGTAGGCAAATGCCCTGAGCCTCCTTGCTGCAAACTGATTCCTCCTCCTCCTCCCCCCATGTGCAACATGGGTAATATTCCAAGTGTTTCCTTCACCAAAGGTTCTGCCAAGTTGTCCAAAGACGCCGAAAGCATATTGGCTTCTACAGCAGACAGGTTGAAAAACAATCCCGCCTGCAAGGTTTTCATTACCGGATATGCTGAAGCTTCCAAAGTCAGCCAGCAGCTGAGCTGGGATAGGGTTAATGCTATTATCACTTACCTTTCTGAACAGCAGGGTATTGCTGCCGACCGTCTGATTAACAAATATGGTCAGGCTGAAGGTGATGGCAATGTTGTTGATTTGAGCGCTACTGGTGAAAATACCGGAGAGCCTAACACCGTACCTGCGCCACACCCGAACTTGCGCACAAAAAAATAATCCATAAGAATCATAAAAGGAATGCCTTCCGTCAAGGGGGGCATTCCTTTTTTATGAGAAGATTAACCCTGCTTGAATCAAGGTTGACTTATCTTAGCATCTCCGTGTAAAAAGCTTAACTTTGCATCTCACATGAAATTGAATAAAATTCTGATTCTGCTGACCCTGGTGTCTCTGGTTGGTTGTTCCAAATTTGGCAAAGTACTCAAAAGCAAGGATTTTGAATACAAGCTGAAAATGGCAAACAGCTATTACGACAAGAAAGAGTTTCGTCAGGCACAAGTGCTCTTTGAAGAACTTTTTCCTGTTTTTAAGGGGACTCCCCAGCATGAAGACCTCTATTACCGGTTTGCCTATTCACATTACAACCTGAAGGATTATGTGACTGCAGAAAATCTTTTTAAGGGGTATATTGAAATTTTTGCAAACAGCCCCAGAGCAGAAGAAATGGAGTACATGCAGGCACTTTGTTTTTATCGGCAATCGCCTAAGGCTGAATTGGAACAATCCAATACCATCAAAGCCATTGGTATGTTTCAGGTCTTTATCAATACACATCCTGAATCAAGCAGGAACAAGGAGGCTGAAGAAATCATTGCCAAATGTCAAGCCAAATTGGAAACAAAAGAGTTTTTGTCGGCACAACTTTATTTCAACGTGGGGCAGTTCCGTGCTGCTGCACTTGCCTATACTACACTCATCAACAATTACCCAGATTCCCCCAAAGGTGATGAATATAAGTTAATGGCCATCAAGGCATTTTACCGTTTCGCGGCCATGAGTATCGATGAAAAACAGGAGGAACGTTACAACAAGGTGGTTACCGAAGTGGAAGATTTTCAGGATAGGTTCCCAGAAAGTAAATTGATCAAAGAAGCAGAACGTTACTTAACTTTGTCCAAGAATAATTTAAAATCAAAAAATAATGAGCAGACTCCGCAGGCAACTGGGAAATAACCTTACAAATGTTGCAGAAACCAAAGATCTTAACGAGATCAAAAGCAAAACAGGCAACGTTTACGAATCAATTTCCATTATAGCCAAGAGGGCTGGGCAAATCAATATTGCCATCAAAGAAGAATTGCACAACAAGTTGGAGGAATTCGCCAGCCATACTGATAGCCTTGAAGAAATTCACGAAAATAAGGAGCAGATTGAAATTTCAAAGGCCTACGAGAAAATGCCTAACCCCGCTTTGTTGGCCACGCAGGAATTTATGGAAGACAAGGTTTATTTCCGCAAGAATGAAGAAGACCTCTTCCGCTAGTCATTATATATTTTTTTGGCCTTATGGCCAGCAGACCGGAATGTTTTTTCCGGTCTTTTTGTATTTGCTGTGCCTGAGTTGGTCCAAACCCTCAGCAGCCCAAGAGTTGAATGCCAAAGTGAATGTTGTGTATGCTCAGATTGGCAGTTCCGTTGATAAAAAAGTCTTTCAAACCCTGCAAACCGGACTGTTGTCGTTTTTGAACAAACGCAAATGGACAAACGACCCTTATGAGGTTAATGAGAAGATAGATTGCAGTTTTCTGCTAAACCTGCAGTCAGTTGTTGAACCCAACGTATACAAGGCAACATTGACTGTTCAAGCGGCACGACCAGTTTTCAATTCCAATTACCAATCGCCGTTAATCAATTTCATAGACAACGATATTGTTTTCAGGTATGTTGAGTTTCAACCTTTGGAGTTCAATGAAAACCGCATTGCAGGAACTGAACCATTGGCTGCAAATTTGACAGCCATTTTGGCTTTTTATGTCGACATCCTGCTTGGGATGGATTATGATTCCTTTTCACCCCGGGGCGGAGATCCGTATTTCCAAAAGGCCAATCAAATAGTTGGCGCTGCTCCTGAAGGAAGATCCATCACTGGATGGAAGCCATTTGACGGACAGCGAAACCGGTATTGGTTGGCAGAAAATCTGCAAAATGCAAGGTATGCCCTTGCACATGATGCCGTATACACCTATTACAGAAAGGGTATGGATATGCTCATGGAAAACGAAAGTGATGCCCGGGAGCAAGTTATTAATGCTATTTCCATGCTCAATACCGTGCATGCGGAGACACCAAACCTTATGTTTATGCCCTTCTTTTTCCAAGGTAAATCCAATGAAATCATTCAGTTGTTCAAAAAGGCAAATGGTCAGGATAAAGCCAGGATTATTGACATGTGCGGAAGGCTTGACATAGCCAACGCATCCAAATATGCTCAGGAGTTGAAATGAAAAAAGTCTTTCTTGCCATTCTTGTCATTCCATTGGTGCTCTGCGCTTGCAGTGATATTGACGTTAAAGCACGGGTGCTTAATCAGGACGAAATGGCCGATGTGCTGAACGATATTGCATTGGCAGAGGGATTTGTGGAGTCGTATTTGTACAAGGACTCTACTTTGAACAAAGACAGTGCAACACAGGCCGAAGTAGACAAGGCACTCCAGTTGAGAAAAGTTGGTACGGACTTGTTTGTACGCAGCTACCGTTATTACCAATCCAACCCCGATCTTTTTAAAATTGTTGTGGATACAGCGAATGCCAGGGCATCACGAAACCGCGACAAATCCTATTCACGTCGTGTTTTAAATCCATCC
>JBDLUN010000050.1:0-4458 GCA_039805245.1 Bacteroidota bacterium | reverse complement strand
CTACTACAACACGATAGACAATATCATTTGGCAGGAGCTTGCCTTGTATAAGGTTCCGACCGACATCGTTGCGGATAAGATAAAAGTTGAAAGGTTGCTGCGCAGCTATGGTGCCCGTGTTGTTGCCATCACCAAAGATTACACCATCTTTGAATGTACCGGGCAAAGGGCAGAAACCGATAAACTCATTGAAGTGCTCGCTCCCTATGGTCTCATTGAATTCGTGCGCAGCGCCCGCGTAGCCATCATCAAAGACAGCAAGGGTTTCCATGAAAAACTGAAAGAATTTGAAGAGGCAGAACCGCCAGTAAGCCTAACCGATGAATTCATTTCAGCCGAGGAAGCATCATCAGCAATCGTTTAAATTTTTAATATACAATCAAAACCAACAAAACAACAGGATTATGGCAAAGTTAAATTTCGGTGGTGTTGAAGAGAATGTAGTGACCAGGGAAGAATTTCCACTCTCCAAAGCACAAGAAGTATTGAAAAATGAAGTTGTAGCCGTCATTGGCTATGGCGTTCAAGGACCTGGTCAGGCATTGAACCAAAAAGAGAATGGCGTCAATGTAATCATAGGACAACGCAAGAATTCCAAAACATGGGATAAGGCAATCGCCGACGGATTTGTTCCCGGTGAAACACTTTTTGAAATTGAAGAAGCACTCGAAAGGGGCACCATCATCTGCTATCTGCTGAGTGATGCTGCTCAGATTGCACTGTGGCCAACTGTGAAAAAGCATCTCACTCCCGGTAAAGCCCTTTATTTCTCCCATGGCTTTGGCATCACATACAACGAACAGACAGGCATCGTTCCGCCTGCAGATGTGGATGTGTTTTTGGTAGCACCAAAAGGATCTGGTACTTCTCTTAGAAGGATGTTCCTCCAAGGAAGGGGTTTGAATTCCAGTTTTGCCATATTCCAAGATGCAACAGGTAGGGCCCATGAGCGTGTTGTTGCATTGGGTATCGCCATCGGCAGTGGATACCTGTTTGAAACAAACTTCAAAAAAGAAGTATTCAGTGATTTGACCGGTGAAAGGGGTACGCTGATGGGCGCTATCCAGGGTATTTTCGCAGCACAATATCAGGTTTTGCGCGAGCGTGGACACTCACCTTCTGAAGCGTTCAATGAAACAGTTGAAGAATTGACACAGTCCCTGATGCCGCTGGTTGCAGAAAACGGCATGGATTGGATGTACGCCAATTGCTCCACAACCGCACAAAGGGGTGCTTTGGATTGGTGGAAGAAGTTCAGGGATGCCACTTTGCCTGTATTCAATGATTTGTACGACAGCGTTTCAGCTGGTCAAGAAAGCCAGCGCAGCATAGACAGCAACTCACAACCCGACTACCGTGAGAAACTGGAAGTTGAATTGAAAGAGCTTAGAGACAGTGAAATGTGGCAGGCAGGTAAAACTGTTCGCAGCTTGAGGCCAGAGAACCAAGGCAAATAAGTTTTCTCTAATTTTATCTGAAAGGGCAAATCTAAAGATTTGCCCTTTTTTTATCCCTCAATTGCAAAGGAAAAATGCATTGGCTGTCCTATATTTGCAAAAACTCATCATTTCATGAATCTCCACGAATATCAAGCCAAAGAATTACTGAAAAGATACAATGTGCCCGTTCAGGAAGGTGTTGCCTGCAGTTCTGTAGAGGAAGCAGTTACCGCATACGAGCAGATCAAGGAAAAAAGCGGCAGCAAATTTGCGGTTGTCAAAGCCCAAATCCATGCTGGTGGACGCGGAAAAGGTCAGGTTAAAGAGACCGGTATCAATGGTGTGAAAGTTGGCAAAAGCCTGGAAGATATCAAAGAATTTGCTGAAAAGATTCTCGGTGGCACGTTGGTTACCATCCAAACTGGACCCGCAGGCAAATTGGTCAGCAAGATATTGGTGGCTCAAGACATGTATTACGATGGACCTTCAGAGCGTAAAGAGTTTTACCTTTCCATCTTGCTTGACAGGGCAACCGGACAAAATGTGATCATGTACAGCACAGAAGGTGGCATGAATATCGAGGATGTTGCCCATGACACGCCAGAAAAAATTTATAGGGAAAGCGTTCATCCTGCAGGAGGACTTCAGGGTTTCCAGGCACGCAAAATTGCTTTCAACCTGGGCCTGAGTGGAGATGCCTTCAAAAACATGGTTAAATTCGTTACCAATCTATACAACGCATACGTTGGTTTGGACTGTTCGATGCTTGAAATCAATCCCCTCTTCAAAGCAGCCGATGACAAAATCATCGCAGTAGACTGCAAAATGGGCATTGATGAAAACTCCCTGGGCAGACACGCTGATTTGGCTGCCATGCGTGATTTGTCTGAAGAGGATCCTACCGAAGTGGAAGCAGGCAAGTACAACCTTAATTTTGTGAAACTAGACGGCAATGTAGGCTGTATGGTGAATGGAGCCGGTTTGGCTATGGCCACCATGGACATGATTAAACTCAGTGGTGGAGAACCTGCGAACTTTCTGGACGTAGGGGGTACCGCCAACGCCCAAACCGTTGAAGCCGGATTCAAAATCATTATGCAGGATCCCAATGTGAAAGCCATTCTCATCAATATCTTCGGCGGTATTGTAAGATGCGACAGGGTTGCTTCAGGTGTTATTGAGGCATACAAAAACCTTGGCAACATCAATATCCCCATTATCGTAAGATTACAAGGAACCAACGCTGTTGAAGCCAAAAAGCTGATTGATGAAAGTGGCCTGCAAGTGCAAAGTGCCATCTTACTCAGTGAAGCAGCTGCTTTGGTGAAGCAAGCGGTAGCATAACCTGTTTTTTCAAGCGTCAAGCCACTATATTGCCATCAAAATTTGCATTTCTTGCCGCATTTATCTTGGTCAATTGTCTGAATCTGTTTGGACAACGCAAGAATGCTGAATTCCAGTACCACATCACCAGGCTGCAAGGTGCTGTCAAAATCGATGGTATTGAAGAGCAGGCTTGGTCCAACGCTGAGATTGCAAGCAACTTCCATATGGTGTTGCCCATGGACACCAGTAAAGCATTGGTCAGAACTGATGTAAAGATGGGTTACGACAATGATCATCTTTATATCATTGCTATCTGTTACAAGAAATCTGGTCAACCATTCATGGTCGAATCTTTGAAAAGGGATTTCAATTTTGGTAAAAATGACAATTTCCTGCTTTTCATGGACCCCTTCAATGACCAAACCAATGGTTTCACCTTTGGCTCCAATGCAGCGGGTGCCCAATGGGATGGACTATTGTACGACGGTGGAAAGGCTGATTTGAATTGGGACAACAAATGGAATTCTGCCGTTTCCTATGATGATGAAAAATGGGTTTGGGAAGCTTCCATCCCCTTCAAGACCATCAGGTATAAAAATGGTATTACCACCTGGGGAATCCAATTCAGCAG
Organism: Bacteroidota bacterium; assembly: GCA_039805245.1. Lineage (GTDB taxonomy): Bacteria > Bacteroidota > Bacteroidia > Chitinophagales > Chitinophagaceae > Pollutibacter. The sequence continues at coordinate 1,062 of JBDLUN010000050.1, read as the reverse complement.
ATTAGATATCACCCAGGCTGAGAAATCCAGTTGGGCCCCTGTTCCCCGTCAGTTCCCTACGGCTTCTTTGGCCTATACTGGGCAGCTGATCTGGGACCAGCCACCACCGCAGGCCGGTACCAACATCTCCGTCATTCCTTATGTACTTGCCGGTGGCAGTAAAAACTATACCGCATCCACTCCAGCCAATTATCGGAGGGAAATTGGTGTTGATGCTAAAGTAGCTGTTACGTCATCGCTCAACCTGGATCTAACCGTGAATCCTGATTTTTCTCAGGTGGAAGTGGACAGGCAGGTAACCAACCTCGACCGCTTTGAACTGTTTTTTCCGGAGAGAAGGCAGTTTTTCATAGAAAACGGCGATCAATTCAACAATTTCGGCTACAATAACATCAGGCCTTTCTTTTCAAGAAGAATTGGTTTGAACGCCCCCATTCAGTTTGGAGCAAGATTGAGTGGAAAATTGAACAAAGATTGGCGGATGGGTTTCATGAACATGCAAACAGACAGGGTTTCATCATCCAAGACTCCGGTTCAAAATTATACCGTTTTCGCACTGCAAAGGAAAGTATTCAGCCGATCAAATTTGGGTCTACTTTTTGTCAACCGGAACCAGATTTTATCCAGAGATGAAAAGGATGCTGTTTACTTTTCCAATCCATTCAATAGGAATATCGGACTGGAGTATAATCTTGCTTCCCCCAATAACCATTGGACAGGCAAAGCATTTGTGCTGAGGTCATTATCCAACACCCGAACCAAGGAAGATTGGGTACATGCGGCCAACCTGCAATACAGCAGTAAAAAATGGCTTGCTTCTTGGCAACAAGAGTATGTGGGCAAGTCATACACCGCAGATGTAGGCTTTATCCCTCGTAAAGACTATTTCAAGTTGACCCCTGGTATCACCAGATTCTTTTTTGTGAAAAACCCGAAGGTTGCCAGTCATTCCATCAAAATGGAGTCATTCAACTTCTTCGACAGGTCGTTCAATTTTACAGAGAATACCACATTCCTGGCATATACCCTTGCATTGAGAGACCAGTCAACCTTCACCCAATG
>JBDLUN010000049.1:0-39820 GCA_039805245.1 Bacteroidota bacterium | reverse complement strand
GCATATTCCCGAATGACTTCTTCCTCGTCAAGATACTTATCGAAAGAGTAGTCAATGCTGAACTTGTCCAACAATCCCAATACAGATTGGGAAGGCTGACCAATAATTCTCAAATGCAATTTGATGCCGTGAAGCGCGGGAATGGCATATTCAAGATTTTTATTGGGTGTTGTACCGATAAAAAGGACAACTGGAACAATCCTTTTTTGGGCACTTTCCTCCGGAAGCATGGCATCGGAAACCGGATTAGGTATTACCCGAATTTTATCCGGATTGCAATTTACATGAAACAGTATTTCAGTTTTGGTTTTCTCAGAGACTGTAGTGATGTATCGGCACCATTTGACGGGCATATCCAGGTAAAACCAACGCATGACTTTTTTTTTTAACCCCGAGTAGGCATTGAGAAAAATCAGATCATGGATGGTCAATACCGTCCTTTGTCTGGGTAGTGCCAGCACTCCATAGTGGGCATGGCCTGTTACATGGAAAATACCCTCTCTGAATCTCCTGAGGAAAAGCAAATTCAAAATCATCCCGAAAATTCCACCGCTTGAAAAAGGCAAGATTTTCTGCACAACTGTATAGTCTTGTATATGGGGAATGATCCCATTAAAGACTTTTTCAATGCTGTAAAACCCTTTGATGGGTTGCCTGGAAATCAACGTAAGCCTGATGGTGTTGGATTTACTTGTTCAGCAGGAATTTATCCAAATACTTGATGAGGAATTTATTCAAAAACCAAAACCCAATAAAATAGGTAATAGACCATCCCAAAAACTTGGATGTAGGCACTGGAAAACTCCAGGCAAATTGGAACATGGGAGCCGCATAACACATTCCCCAAACCATATTGTAAGCGTTGACAATAAAATACCGGTATAACCATCCTATCCACAAACCGAAAAACAAGATGGGGATGAACATGTAATAACGGCCGAAATCAACATACGCCTCAGCAACAGTACCCAATGAGAAAGAAGTACCGAGTTCGGCTCCTGCAAACTGTATGCCTGTATACTTGGAAGTCAATTCAGAATCAAATATGGCTTTCTTATCAGGAAACAGAAAGCGCGGCTTCAACACATGCTCAAATGAGCTCTTCAACAATGCACCCTCTTCATAGGGTATATAGGCGGGAACCTGTTTGATGGAGAGACCAAGAAACTCAACATAGGAAACCCTGTGAATAAGATTTTCCAAGCCTGAAGCAAAACTGGAATTGAAATTTTTGGGCGAAAAATCATCCCGGGCAATTTCCATGAATTTACGCAAATTGCCTAATTGGTCCTGTTGCACAATGATTTGAGTCCTCTCCCCTCCGGTTAGGTACCTCCTGTATTCCCCCTTGCTGTACGTCCAGATAACTGAAATGAACAAGGTGAAAATAAGAACAGAGGAAATCAACAAATATGATCTGAAGGAGAGTTTCGGCAATAGCAGAAAATATGCACCTAAGACAACCAAGATATAATCTTTGAATGCTGCCCAAAAACCACTGAAACTCAATAATATCTCTACAGACACCAGGATGAATACAACCATCCTATTGGAGTCAACAATCAATGTGTGGGCAATCAGTAAGGTAAGCAACACCCATTTCAAATAGGTGACAGCGAGCAAGAGTTGTCCGCCCGGTATAAATAGTATTGCCCTATTCACCAAAACCGATACAATGGAGACAACCACATAAGCCAAAATGATTTTCGAACCATTATACTTTTTGAAAAGCCGAACCATCTGCTCCGTTTCAATGGGCTTCACATGAAAAATGGACATCCGAATACCTACCAAATAGAAACCGAGGGCAGTAAGTCCAAGCCATGAAGCTTGTTTGATATCCGCTTTACCATAAACGTACAAACTGTCCAATGGCTGACCCACAAGATCTGCATAGGGAATCAGAATGGCTACAACCGCCCAATAGAGCAAAAGATTAACCAGCAAATGCTTGGTTTCATTGGCACGCCAGCATACTTTAAATACATAAAACAAAATAATACCTGCATAAAGAAACAAAAGCGGCTCAGCTGATAAAACCGAAAGTAAAAGCAAAAGGAGTATTTGGATGATTTTATTTCCCAAGAGACTGCATTAAACTGTCAAGTGACACTTTGAATGATTGAAATCCAAACGCTTCAAGCGAGCTCAAAACATTGTTGGAAAGTTGATACCTGATTCTTTTATCACAGCAAATGGCCATCTTCTGTTGCAGGGAGGAAATATTTCCGGACTCAAATACATATCCATTGATACCATCTTTAATCAGGTCAGGTGCACAACCACATTGGTTGCTTACAATCACTGGCGTTCCACAAGCCAATGCTTCATTGATTGACAAACCCCAAGTTTCACTCTGTGATACAAGTACAAAAATATTGGCAAGGCGGTATATCAATTTCATGCCGGGTTGATCCTGAAAGGGAAGGATGGTGATTCTTTGCGCAACAGAATCAGGTAATGACTGGCATTTTGATTTTATTTTTTCTTCCAATATGCCATCACCAACCAAGAATAATCTTGCACCAGGATTATCAGTGGCGATAGCGCAAAATGCACTTATCAACAAAAGGGGATTTTTTTTGGGTGTAAACTTTCCTGCAAAAAGAAATATGGTTTCGTCCTCAGTGATATGAAATTGGCTCTTCAGTTTATCTAACGCTTTCCTTTCCTCTCCGGAAAAGTTTTTAAACCAATTATTGTCAACAGCATGTGCCGCCCGGAAAATTTGTCTTGAACGAAACCCTGCATTCAAAAAGTATTTGTCTGATGCGGTACCTGGACTAAAAGCAAAATCGGCATGGTTGTATACCCACCTCAGAAATGCATATCGGAAAGCAGCCTTGAAAAAATAACCCTGCCGATCATCAAGCGTGGTTGAATCTCCTCTGAATACAATCGGAATTTTTCCTTTATAGTGACGCATCACCTGAAAATGACTATAATGTTTCCATCCAAAAATCAACAATACGGCAGGCTTGTAAGCATTTATCTTATCGAGTATATCAGGGTTTCTAATCGAAATAAAACTATCAATTTCCGCATTTTTCGAGTTATTTCTCAGGAATTCATAGTCATAGCCATTGAGTAAATCAATATTCCATGAGCGAATTTTTCCAAACTCTGCATCGTACAATTCTCCAGCTCCTTGGCCTGACGTATACAAAACTTTTAACCGATATGCACCATGCTTTGTCAGGTACGCAAACAATGGAGCATGATACTGTATGGGATGTGTCGTTATGACAAGGATTCTTTGTTCCAAAAATAATTTTTAACTTTTCGGTAATTCCAATGCATCCAAGCGCTCTGCCAAAGGCTTAGTGAGCTGCATGATTGAAAAAGCGCTGACAAGGCTCTGATCCATCAGCCACTCATGGTTTGATGTCTTTTTCCACCACTCCATGAATCCTTGCTTAATTGCCTGTTTGAAAACATCATTTGCTTGCTGCTCCTCAAATTCACAAACCAGTCCCCAATCTGAAGAGCGGATGATATCATTCACCAAACATTGTTTGTGCAAAAGGGCAAACACGGGAACTTTCATCATGAATGCATTAAACAATTTGCTGGGTGTATAATGGGATTCAGTGCTGCCCAAAATGAACATCCCGGCGGATTCCCGGATATGTATCAGCATATCAAAATAGGGTATCCGCAATGGATGTTCAAAAACAATCCGTTCAAACAACCCATACTGCTCGGCAAGCTGTTGAATAGATGAAGTTTGTACTTGTAGACTGGCTTTTCCAGTGCCGATGAAATGAAATTCAACATCAGCAAACAAAGCCTCATTCTCCACAATTGTCTGGAAAAACATTGCCAGGAAATGGTCTGATTTAGGCATATAGGCGCCAGCATAAACAAGTTTCAACTTATTTGACTTCTTGAACAAATACGCATTTTTATTCATCTGCTCCAGAACGTCGTATTCTGAGGCGTCCCAACCATAAGGAACGGCAAGCGTCTTAACTTTAGATCCCAGATGTGGGTTTCTTGCCAATACAGGCTTGAAATATCCATCAGATACGCCCATAAGCAATGATGCATGGGAAACTGCCCATGGTTCCAACCATTTGGCTACTAAAGTTGAAAACCAGTGGCGACTGAACTTTCTATCTGAGCCAGGAAACCTATGCACCCAAGGATCAATATAATCTATACCGTATGGAACACCCAATCTTTTGAAAAGCAGTTTTCCAATCAAGGCGAGATAAAAGGAAGGGATGAAAACCAAAACGAAATCAATCTTTTCACACTTAATCAATTCAGAAGCCCTTCTAGCCAATTGAAAAAAAGCGCGTAATCCCACATCACCAATCACACGGGGTTGGGTAACCCTGAAAGCGGAAACCTTTTCGACACGCTGACCTTCTGGAATCAATGCCAACAACTCAGGATCCAAATCTTCCTCATAAAACGCTTCATCAACAGTAAGCACTATAGGTTGCCACCCAAATGTTGGCAAATGCTTGGCATACATCCTGACCCGATGCACGGCAGTAAGGTTGGATGGGGGATAATGAGACGTTATCAATAAAATCTTACGCATCATTCAGGAATGAATAGCATTATCAACCAAAGCCAAAATGTTTTTCTCCTGTTCAATCCATGCGTACTGCCCCATGTCGCATGCTTCCTGCAATGGAGTAACTGATAGCAACTGGTCAATGGCTTCCACACTATTCACCTCATCATTCTGTTGAATATAGGTAATTGATGCAGGAAATTGTTTTTGCAATTCAAGATGCCCCTGGGTCGGAGTGGCAATTACACGTAAACCAAACTGCAAGTAAACCAGTATTTTATTGGTTATAGTCAAATGCCTGCTTTGAGGATAGGCATTCTCCAATGCTAGTCCGAATGCAAATTGGGCTACAAACTGAAGCATTTTATCATGTTCCATCGGTGGATGAACATGCAATATATGTGGAGTACCTTTCAACAAATCATTCAAAAATTTGATGTATGACAAAGAAGAATAACCGATAAAATGAAGTTCAACAGGAACCGAAACTTTTTTCATCAGCTCCATATAGGCTTCAATACCCCTTCCTGTCCCTATTGTCTGTGAGAACCAAACCATGGAATTGGGAATTTTCTTAGTTGAAATGGATTTATTGTTATCGATGTGGAAGGAATTGTAAATGACAGACAAAGATTTTGTTGTGTTATAGTGAAATCCGATTGCATCAGCCATGGATTTCGAGGGACAGCTGACATAGCAGGCACTATTCAAAGCCATAGTCTCATAGGTTGTCAACAACCCAACAGGTCTGTACTTATTGGGATAATCTGATGCATACCAGTCCTCAAAATCAAATGCCACTTTACGTCCCATTTTGAGTAACATCACACCAAGAATCAAGCCAGTCTCCTGATGAGCAATGAACAAATCTGTCTGTTCTCTTGCAATAACCCTTAACTGCAAGAATGGCATATAAACCTCTTGATAAATGGAGGGAATCTTAAACATGAGAAAGGATAGGTTTGCCAACTTCCTCATCAATCTTGCAATAAAGACCAAAAGGGTATTCTTGCCATTGTCTATAAGTGAAAATCCTGCATGATACCCTATGGATGAGTGAATCAATTTCAAATCATCTTGATACTTTTTTTCTGAATGCCAAGTTGTGTAAATCGACACTATATATCCATTGGCTGCCAAGACATTGGCTTCCTTCCATACCCTGGGATTGGAAATAAGATGCTGACCAGTCACAATGGTTATACGCTTTCCCAAACCAATCAAACGGATAAAGATTTATGGGAACGATTGGTCATGCTGGACTGTGACAAAACCCTTTCATATAGACCTTTATACTGACTGGCAGTATTATCAAAATAAAAAGCATTATCATTGTCTAGGTCGGCATCAATAGCAAGCATTTCAGTCGTAATTTGACCAATGGCTCTCGCTAAAGATTCAACCTTACTTTCCTGATAAATGATGGATTTTGTATAATTATCAAGCGTTTCAACATTACCCATATTGCTGGAGGCAATGATGAATATGCCTGATGATTTTGCCTCATGAATAACCAAAGGCGACATTTCAGTAATCCTGGTAGGCACAACAAGAACATCTATGGCATCCAATACTTTTTTTGAATCTTCAGGTGGAAAAGGTTTACACCAAAGGATGTTAGCATACGACTTGGTTTTGTCAATACAACTGGCAACAAAAGGATTTGTTTCACTTTCAGTATCCGAATAAATTTTCAATACCTGGTGACTGCTCGGCATGGAAATGAATGCATCAATAAGGATATCAATTCCCTTGTCAGGGGTCAATCTGCCGCAATAAGCAAAAATGATTGTATCAACAGTTTGTTTTCTGTTGGCCTGAATTGCGGCAAACATTCCTGTTTGTATAAGCGTCAACTTTGGAGATGTTTTAATCTCTGCAAGCATATGGTGATACCATTTCGAAACAGCCACTACTGAAGAGCTATATTCAAATATTTGATCCAGCGTGCCCATGTGATCGGACAGAATTGAATAAATATTACATAACGTGTTCAATTTTCCGGAACCGGAATGGATAATATAATCTTTATCAAAAAGATACTTTGAAAATGATGCAATTGGGTGAGATAATATACCTGCATTTTTCCTGGAAAGGAAACAGATTGTACATTTTAATCTTTCAGGAATACCATCACAATCGGAGATACCCCTATATTTCAAATCCTGTAGAAAACAGGAGTAACGCAATACATGAAGTGTAGTGACAATGGGAACATGACTCCGGCTAATAAAGTCAAGATCTGAAATGGTAAATCCATCAGGACTAATCAATTCATGCACATGGAAAAGATCAGGTTGCTCCGTGGCTATTACCCGTTTCAAAAAATCATGTCTTTCAGTTCGTACTCCCTCTGCAGCGGGAATATTTATCACCCTGATACCCTGATATGCATATTCACTTTCAGCAGCAGCATTTGAACTAGTCAAGACAAAGCATGTCAGATTGGCTTGCTGCAATAACCTAATCAGCCTATATACATAAACCTCAGTACCACCTATGCGGTATGGCAGAAAAGAAGAAAGTAAAAAGCCAACCTTCATCAGGCAAATACAGCTTTAATATAATCTGTAAAATTGAATTTCACAGTTTCAAGAGCATGAAAAAAAAACTTCAATGATTTGTTGTGAAATGCATCATGAAAACAATTAATCAAAAATCGTCGCTTGGACTTATTGATCAAAGCTGTTTTTTCATGTGTTGTGAGTGGTCCGTCTGGCCTGGACAGGATATCATTGAAGTATGTATACCCATAAATCAAATACTCATTTTTTTTGTTGATTTCCTGACCTTCATGCCGTCTGTAATTCAAAAAATCAAAATCAAGCAAAAGGATATTCGTATGCGCAGCGGCAAGCAAATTGTAATACATATCTCCTACAACCCCATAACACAGGGGAAAACCGCCTATTTGTTCAAACAGTTTTCGCTTTATCAAAGTGCCCCCCGGACCAATATGCAAAATGGATTTCTTGTAAAAATGTTGCACATAGGCTTGCCGTGGTGTGAATGTCAAATAACTGTCTGAAGCAGGCAGCTTATTGATAATGAAAAATCCGATATCTTCATGTTCCTTTACAATATCTGCCAAATATTGTAAAGTACCGGCCTTAATGGTGTCGTCTGAGTCGACATATAAAATGTATTCTCCGGTAGCCAAACTAGCAGCATAATTCCTGTTGCGGAATTGTCCCAGATTGCTTTCATTCCTTGAAATCCTCATGCCTTGGAATCTTGTTCGATAAGATTCAGCCAGTGCATATGTCTTGTCAGTCGAACAATCGTCTGAAACGATCAGTTCATAGTTCTGGAAAGATTGGGCTGAAATGCTTTCCAAAGTCTCCCCAATAAATAGCTCACGATTATACGCGGTAACAATTATTGAAAAAAGAGGATTTTCCATTTTGATTTGAGCGATCTTAAAAAAATGCTGGCCATGTTTGGAACCCACCAGGCATCCAATCTGCTTCCATAGACCATTGCTTTTCTTCTCGTGCTTACAGGAGTTAAATTGATTGCATAGGCTTCAAATTCTTCAACCTGCTTGCACGGATTATATAAGTCAGATGATAATGATGAAGCATTCAATGAAATTTGAGATGCTTGTGAAGGATCCTGATGGATTTTCATTAAGATCTCTGCATAAGAGGCTGGAGAAGAATTCTCTAAAATATAACCAGTACGTCCATTATCCACCAAATCAGTGACATTGTCTGACCACCCGGCAATAACAGGTATCAAGCCTGCTTTCATGGATTCCACCAAGGTTACTGGCACTCCCTCATTTTGGGAAGGAAGCAGAAAAATATTGGCTTGGGCATAAAAATTCTCGAGCTGGCTTTGCTCAAGATAGCCATAGTAAATAGGAAGATTAGATTTAGTACCCCACCATTTTTCCAAGTCGCCACCCTCAAACCCATTGCCTGCCAAATGCCAAACAACAGGAATGGAGTAGCCTACCATTGCACTATTGATTTCCTTGACAAGGGATAATCCTTTGTTGGGATCAAGTAAATTTTCAGCGATAACTGCAATATGGAGAGTGCTAAAATTCTTTTTCTCTGCTGTAAAATCTTTTACTGGAAACCGGAAATGATGAAAACGAGTGTCCAAAGCCCGAAATTCCACCAACTGCCGATATGAACGTTGACTGACACAGAGCACCGCATCCATTTGTGCAAGATGCTTTTCCAAAAGACCGTAATAATAGGCATAATTGCCATGCAAGAAATAAATAAGACGATTGGGTATTCCAAGATGCGAAACCATACCCAACTCAAACCAATCATGGGCAACCAATATGGCCTTGGTTGAGATAGTGGATGCCAGTCTTCGGAAAACATGATTTAAATTCTCCAATCGGGAATATCTGAAAACAATCTCGCTACAATCCAATCCGATGGATACGGGTGACCAATCTGGAAATCGTTCCGTTTCAATCACGTAAACTATTTTGTTGCAGATGCGGCTGTCGTGAGAATAATGGACGAGATTCCTGACCACATGATAAACACCACCCCTATGACCATTCAAAAAATGACAGACTTCTATTGTCTCATACACTGACATGCTCTGAATATTCTGGAACCAACCCTATTTTTTGTAATATCCGCTTGGGGTAATACTGAATGGCCCACATGATTTTATACTTCAGAAAATACCACCTATAATGTATCGACAGGTGGGAATCCATTTCTCTTCTAATCAATTTGAAACTATCTGATTGGGAAGAAACCCCCTGCATATTGAAAACCGAAACAACCGCATCAACATAGTTGTACTTTACCCGAGCTCCTATAATGACATCCACAAAAAATGCCCAATCAGAAACAATCTTGAAGTCGGTTTTGTATTTTCCAAATTGCTGAAACAAATCACGTTTGATGAGCGTTGAAGGATGTGGGAGTGTTTCCTTCAGGAAATAATCCATGTTGACTTTAGCAGGATAACGTTGGATTTTTCTGCTTCCCTTATCATCTACGGCCATATTCCCATAAACGATATCATAACCATTCTTATTGGCAGCCAATTTCTCCAAACTTTCATTGTCATGAAAAAAATCTCCACTGTTCAAAAAAATCACATACTCACCATTTGCAAGATTAATTCCCTTATTCATGGCATCATAAATACCGCCATCTTTTTCTGAAATCAGGTGTGTGATCTTTTGACGGATAGTTTGCAAATAAGCTACACTACCATCAGTTGATGCTCCATCAACAATAATGTATTCAAACGAATTAAACTGCTGAGACGAAACGGATTGAACGGTATCACAGAGACCCTTCAAGTTGTTGAGGTTAATGGTAATGACGGATATGTCTACCCTAGCCGTTTCCATTTATCTGCCCAAGAGACGCTTCAACCAACGAAATCTTCCGGTTGTGGTGGGTTCAAAGTAGTTATCCAAATCACTGTTATAACCATACCCGTAGCCACCATAGCCATAATTCACATATCCGCCATAATTGCGGTATCCTGCTGGGGCTTTTATATCATTCACAACAAGCGTTAAATGTGGCAGCCGCTTCTCTGTGTAGACGGATTGTACCAGATCCAACTGCTTCTTGAACGTATAATTATGCCTGAGCACAAAAAGTGTGGCATCAGCATATTTCCCCAACACATACCCATCACTAACCAGACCAACAGGCGGAGAATCCACTATAACCATTTCAAAATCTTTTTCGAGCCTGTCAAAAAGAGTTTTGAGACGATCGCTGAGAATCAATTCAGCAGGATTGGGCGGTACTGGTCCGCACGGAATAATGAACAGGTTTTCTGTCCCGTCAACAGGCTGAATGATCTCATCAATTTCCGCCTTACCAATCAAATAATGCGTAAGGCTTGCATTGCTATTCGGTGTCAATCCCAACCCCTTCATCAGACGGGGTTTGCGAATGTCAAACTCAATCAATACCGTTTTCTTTCCAGAAATCGCCACCACAGCAGCCACATTGGTGGCAATAAAGGATTTGCCTTCACCACTCATACAGGATGTCACCAGTATGATATTCGACTTTTTGGCATCAGTTAAAACATACTGGAGACTGGTACGGATAATCCGGAATTGCTCTGATGTGAATTTTCTGTCGCGTGATGTTATAACAAGGGTCTTTTGTCCTTCAACATGCCCAACCTCTCCCAATATAGGTGCTGTTGTTCCATACTCTACATCCTGACGTGTCCTGATTTTGTCGTTCAAGAACTCTAACAACACTGCCACCCCAATGGGAATAATCAAACCCAAAAGGATTGCTGTGGTGTAAAAGGAACCTTGTCTAGGACTCACCGGCAGGCCAGATGAATATCCTGATTCCAATACTTGTATGTTTGACAAGGTGGAAGCTGTACTCAATGAAGTTTGCAATTTTTTCTGCAACAAAGTGGCATACAACTCTTCCATAGCTTTTTGTTGCCTGGCGATTTCCAAAAACTGCCTTTCCTTTCTCGGCATGTTCCGGAGTTCACTGTTTGCCTGCAATTCAGCTTGCTTGATACTTTCCAGGACTGTTGCTTGGGTTTCCTTCAACTTGGATAAGGAAAGTATAATCTCATTCTTAATTTTATTCAAGGATAATTCCAGATCCCTGACCACAGGACTACCAATGGGCACTGTTTGCAAAGAAATTTCCTTCTGCAATTGCAGTTTATTGTAAGATGCAATCAGGTTGCCTGCATCGCCATCAAAGATGCCTGAAACTAGGGGAATACTTTTACCATTGTTTTTCGGATCGATTACATAGCTAATCATGTAATCAACCATTTTCATACTGATGGACTGTGCAGCATTCTTTTCTGCAGACGACTGCAGATTGCCAAAATATCCGGATGCCTGCTCTGGCAAGGCAACTATTTTGTTTTCCTCACGGAATTGCTGTAACTGCAGTTCCAGTTTGCTGAGATCGAATTTTGATTGCTCCAGTTGTTCCTCAATAAAATCCAACGCACTGACTGCACCCTCCCTTTTGTCTTTCAAACTGTATTCCTGGTAGGCATTCAAAAAACCATTTACAACATCTTCAGCAACCTTCGGATGCTCAGCATTATATACAAAGTTTAAAACATTACCCCCCTTGGTGGCCACACCAACTTGTATGCCTGATGCCAATCCTCGCGCTAAATCCATTTCAGGTGTCCAACCGCAAATGAATTCCAAATTGTTCCCAAATTCAGCAATATTTTTATCAAGCCTGAACTTGCCAAATGGGGTTTGAAAATCTTTACCAAATATAATAGGGTTGGGATTGCTCGCAATCAAAAATCTATTTCCGTCAAGAACTTTGATGTCAAAAGAAAAACCTACAGATGAATCCCGAACAGCAAGTATATTAAGCCGGATTGGGCTGGAAGGATTGTGAATCAACCTGTTTCTTAACTTGCCTTTGTAAAAGTAAGTCTGTTGCAAATCCCCATTTCTCGCCACAAGCCGGGCCAATGCAGTTGATTTGATGAGTTCAATCTGATCATCCATCAACCTGGTATTGACAGATGCAGTAACTACTTCTCCCAATTTTTCACCGAATACACTTCCTCCTGGTTTGTCTGCTTTAATCAAAACCCTTCCTGCAGCGGCATAAACAGGATTGATATACCTTAAACGGGTGTAAGCGATACTGACGGAAATGGCTATACCGACCAATAACCAGGGTAACAGGTAAAAGTATTTTGAAACCAATTCCTTCAACGTAAAATCACTGCCCTGACTCTTGTTATTACGAATCAGCTGTGTGTATGCATCAGGATTATTGTTGGCCATTGATTGGGAATATCATCATCTAATTATATTCACGAGAATTGTAACCGTTGTAAGCAGGCTCAACAAGAGGCTTGCATTGCGTAACCATGCCTGATCAGTACTATTGACTTTACCTTTCCGCATGTCAACAAACACCATGTCATTCTGCTGCAAGTAGTAATAGGGAGAATTGAAAACATCCGTGGTGGTAATGTCTATTCGTCCGAACACCCGCTTACCATCTACTTCTCGAATAACCATAACATTTTCTCTCTTCCCATAATAGGTGAGATCTCCAGCGAAAGTGAGTGCTTCGAAAATATTGGTATTGGGCCTTGACAAAGTATAAACACCGGGTTTATTGACATCACCAAATACGGTGATTTTCAGGTTCAGAAACTGTATGGCATAGTAGGGGTTGGTAAGGTACCTGTCTTTCAAGCTGGTATTCAGCAGTGAGATAATGCCCTCTCTTGTCAGTCCTTCAATTTTTATCTTCCCTAACTGTGGAAAATAAATCATCCCTTCATGGTCCACTTCATAAACATTACCTGATACATTGCCAGATGAAACGGACATCGGTGCTTGCGGTAAAACAACATTCCCTGCAGCACCCCCATTGAAAATCGCGCTGGCAGCGGCATTGTCACTGAAAACCGTGATGCTCAGCTGATCCCCTTTTTGAACTTTTTGTTCCGGTACTTTTATCTGGTTGTATCTTGAAGTATCAATATCTCCTTGCAAAACCTGCAACTGCTTGTAGGTGGTGCATGACGCTAACGATAAAATGAAAAATCCAAAAGTGAAAAACAGTCTCAACAGGTTAATATTTAAACTTTGGCAATGGCCTTTTTATCAAACTTCGCTGTGAGTATGAAGCCTAAACTTTCAATACGAACTTCCACCATATTGTTCCCCATGACGCGCAATACCCTACCCTTTGCACCCATCATGACCCCTGAATTGACCATAACTTCATCAGCAGGTCTTACCTCTATGGTCTTGACTTCCACATCGTCGTATTCTGACAAGAACTTCTTGATCTCAATAATCTCCTCATCCTTGATGATGGCAGGTTTTTTATTCCAATAAACAAAATTCAAGACCCCATCAACAAACCTTATTTCAGGACGCAGATTATCTTCGATATGCACAAAGACATAGCTCTTGAATAATGGCTCCTCAACAATCTTCATCCTGTCGCTCCACTTCTTCCGCACTTTATTCAACGGACAATAGGATTCAAAGCCCAATTGGGCAAGCGACCGGTGTACCTTCTTCTCCCAGCGGGGTTTGGTATACACAGCAAACCAGCATTTTTCCTGTTTGGCCATAATTTGAAATTCAATGCTTCGCCGCCTCAGTCACATGCTCCAGCAAGCAACCGAGCATTAGAGTCTATTGTACAGCCTTTTCAAGCTTGCTGACTTTAAATCAAGCAAACAAAAGGTACAAATACAAATATACCCCATTAAATTGTTGATTGACAAGCCTTAATTGAGGGGTATGTCCCGCTTTAACATTTCCTCCCTATTGGCCATCTCCCAAGCGGTATGGAATACCAACCTGGCCCTTTTGGCCAACAAAGGATAGTTTATCTTGTCAGGCGTATCTGTGGCTTTGTGGTAATCAGCCTTCAGCATACCATCATAGTAAAAAATGATGGGAACACCCTTATTGGCAAAGTTGAAGTGATCGCTGCGGTAATAAATCCTGTTGGGATCTTTGGGATCGTTGAATTTATAATCCAGCGCAAGCTTGGTGTACTTGGCATTAACCGCTTCACTGATGGGCTTGAGTTCGGAACTCAATTTGTCATCACCAACCACATAAACGTAGTTGAGGGTGTCGGGAGTGAGCCGCTCCGTATCTGTTCGGCCAATCATATCAATGTTCAAGTCAGCAGTTGTTTTATCCATAGGTATGGTAGGATGTTCAGAAAAATATTCAGATCCCCACAACCCTTTTTCCTCTCCGCTCACGGCCAAAAAGAGAATATTCCTTCTGGGACCTTTCCCTTCTGCCTTTGCTTTGGCAAAAGCCTCGGCTATCTCCAAAACGCCAACTGTTCCAGATCCATCGTCATCAGCACCATAATAAATCACATCACCACGCTTGCCCAAGTGGTCATAGTGTGCAGAGATAACCAACCACTCGTTGTTTTTGTCGGAACCTTCCAGGTATGCCAAAACATTGCTGCTGGACAACTCCTCAGTCTTTTTGGCATAGGCCAATTTTACATTGGCCTTGATTACCGTACCCTGTACTTTTCCTGATTTTCCTGCGCTCACCCAAGCATTCCAGCAGGAATCCCCTCCGGCTATGGCTTTGGCTACACTATCAGACACCGTAAATGTATTGGGATATTGCTCTGCCTTAAACAAATCAGTATACTGTTGACCGCCACTGCCTCCAGCCCTGCGGGGGAACCCTTTGGCAGCAATGATTACAGCCGCTGCACCCTTGGCCCGAGCAGCCGAAATTTTACCAAAAACACTGGCAGCATTCCTCCAGCCCTGCGTGGCTGGTTTGAATCCGGCAGGAGCCCCATCCAACAAAAGAACTGCTTTACCAGTAACATTAAGGCCGGCATAATCATCCACACTTCCTTCTGTTATTCCATGCCCGGCGAATACCACTTCAGAAAAATGGGCTGTGGCAGTTGTATTGTAGAAACTGAAAGGCAGATAATCCTTGTTCATTTCAAATGTCTTTCCATTTACCACCAGTTCAGCAGTTTCAGAAACATCTTTGAAAACGGGAAAGGACTGCTGGTAGCTGGCCCCATTGCCCGGCTTGAGCCCCAAAGACCTGAAATGCTGCTCGATGTAAGCAGCGGCCTTCCTTTGACCCTCTGATGCAGTTTCACGCCCTTCCATCTCCTTGCCTGCAACAATGTAGAGATGCTTACTGAGGTCTTCGGTGGTAATGGTTGCTGCAAATTTGCCGGGATCGGGCAATTTTACCTGCTTTTTCTGCTGGGCATTTGCTCCGATAAAAAGGGAAACAAGTGCAAGGGTTGTTAAAATCCTGCTCATGGTAATGGTTTTGGATGAATCAAATAATCAAATCTTTTCAACTCGGGCCTGATGCCTACCACCCTCAAAGGGTGTTGACAAGAAAACACCTGTCATGGCCAAAGCTTTGTCTAATGCTACAAACCTGGCCGGTATGCAAATGACATTGGCATTGTTATGTGATCTGGCAAGTGTGGCTATTTCCTCTTCCCAACACAATGCAGCCCGGATACCGGCATGTTTGTTGGCGGTAATACAGACGCCATTGGCAGAGCCACACACCAAGACGCCAAATTCAGCCTCTCCCGTTTCAACGGCATGGGCAACAGCATGGGCATAGTCGGGATAGTCACATGAAGCCTCTGAAAATGTCCCACAGTCATTCACCTCATGACCAGCCTCCATCAGGAATTCGCTGATGGACTGCTTATATGCAAACCCTGCATGATCCGAACCTACAGCTATCTTCATGTTAATATTTTTTGGGTTACCGTTATGCCACTATTCCCACTCCTCATCCTGCTTTTTCTTTACCCTCGCGGCAATCAGGATACTGATCTCATACAACAACGCGAGAGGAATCACCACAATCAACTGTGATCCCCAGTCGGGCGACGGGGTGATGATAGCAGCCAACACCAGCAATACCACGTAAGCATATTTCCGGTATGTTCTCAGAAAATTAGGAGTAATGATGCCGAGTTTCGACAACAGCCAAGTGGCCATCGGCAACTCAAATGCAATGCCAGCACCTAGCGCTATATCAATCAGTGTATCCAAGTAATCCGTCAAAGTGGGTCTGTAATCAATCACCCCCATACCACCGATGGTGTAATTCGACAGGAAGTTGAAAGTGAAAGGGGCAAGCATGAAATAACCAAAGGCAACTCCAATGAAAAAAAACACACTGACCCAGAAAATGATACCCTGGGTGTATTTCAGTTCTGTAGGCTTCAAAGCAGGCCTGATGAACTTCCAAATCTCCCAAAATACATAAGGCAATGCGACCAACAAGCCACCTGCAACGGCAATGGTGATGCTAGACATGAATGTACCGCTGATAGAAGTCACCTGCAGATTCAGTTTCATTGGTGGCATACAAAGTGAATCTCCCATGCCCAGGAAATGACTGAGTTTGCAGAACAACTGATACGAAATGAAATCATTTCGGGTAGGACCCATGATGACTTTATCGAATATCTCATCAATATAAACGAAAAAAAGTATGGCACTAGTTACAATGGCCAATACTGAACGCACAATGTGCCAGCGCAACACTTCAAGGTGGTCGATGAAAGTCATCTCTGAATCATCACCTATACCACTCCTGAGCCTTTTGAAAAACGATCCTTGTTCCGACACTGCTGATTTTTTTGGAAAGGCTAAGGTACAAAAAAGGGGTATTTAAAAGTCAATACCTTCTATATCGATGCTGATCACCTTCCAGTGTCCATCAACCCGGGTCATTTCAATTTGCCAGTCGCCAGAAACATTTCTGCATCCCACGGGCTGGCAATACCGTGTCTTATGTCTCCCTGTCATCACCAGTCGCCCCATCTCAAACCAATGTTCAGCGAAGTTGATGGCAATACCATGGATGGTCGTATATTTCTGCTTATATTGGTTGATAAGGTAGTGGAATTCCGGCTCTGTCAGGTTATTCAGGGTATTCATCCTGACCCTGCGGTTCAATACTTTTGGAATAGGTGTTTTTTTGTTGATCAGGTTTTCCAAAATTGACCTAGCTATGGATTCGGGTTCCTTCATGAGCCAGGCATCAGATGCGCCGTCGTACATGAAACAAAAGACCATGTCTTCTGCATGTGGTGGCAGGAAGATGTCCAGGAAAACATGGTAAATAAAAACATAACGCTTTCGTGGATCCGGATCGGTTTCATGAAAGGATAACATGACCCCATTGGCTGCAAGCAGGTGTATCCACTTGTCAACAATTTCATGCACTTCCTTATCGGTCAATAATTCAATATCAGCCTGGGGTTCCCGAAAGTCAATTTTTTCCCTGATGCGCAGCATGTTAGTCATGGTTGGTTGTTTTGCTAAAATTCAAAACAACCACGGAAGCAAAAAAGGGTATATCAACTGCCTTTCAGGGTATTATTCCGACCAACGCTGTGTTTTTAGTCGTAATTACATAGTTTTACACAGGATGCAACCCTGGAAAATAACATTGAGAAAGATTGCCATTTTCCCCTTTATCCTGGTCATCAGGATATATAAGCTGGTGATTTCACCATGGATGGGACCCAAATGCCGCTATACCCCAACCTGCTCCCAATATGCAATTGATGCTTTGCACAAGTATGGAATGATTAAGGGCCTTTGGAAGGCCCTTAATCGAATATCGCGTTGTCACCCCTGGGGGGGCAGTGGTTATGATCCTGCCTGAAAGCGGGCCGCAACTTTTGACCAGCTGACTACTGACCAAAAAGCAGCGAGATAATCCGCCCTGCGGTTCTGGTATTTGAGGTAATAAGCATGCTCCCATACGTCAACACCCAAAAGTGGGGTTCCTTTCACCTCTGCAACATCCATCAGGGGATTGTCTTGATTGGGTGTGGAAGAGATTTCCAGCTTGCCGTCGCGCAAAAGCAACCATGCCCAACCACTACCAAAACGTGTCATCCCCGCTGCACTGAATTTTTCTTTGAAAGCATCAAATGAGCCAAAAGCCTCGTCAATGGCTGCTGCCAAAGCACCTTCTGGCTTACCTCCTGCCTGTGGTGCCAAGCTTTCCCAGAAAAAAGTATGGTTCCAATGTCCACCGCCATTATTGCGTACAGCCGGGGAAATTGAACCTGCTGCTGCCACGAGTTCTTCAATCGACTTTCCTTCATTCGGAGTACCTGCAATAGCCTTGTTCAGGTTATCCACGTAAGCCTGATGGTGCTTTCCGTGGTGGATTTGCATGGTCAAAGTGTCAATGTGCGGTTCCAGCGCATCATGTGCATATGGTAAAGCGGGTAATGTGAATGACATAGTATATAGTTTAGGATGTAAAGATAGGAAAACAGGGAAAAGGGACAAGGGTTTAGGGTTGAGAGTTTAGGGTTTTGAGTTGGAGGAGAGGATACAAAGAGGTTGGGATCGAGAACCTTGTGATTTATCGCCTTGCACGGAAGAAAGATTTCATCAGTTCAGACGCTTCATCTGCCAAGAGTCCGGTAAGCAAAATAGTCTTGGGATGAAATGGGTTCTTGTCTCCTGTATACACATGGTGACCATTTTTAACATCATTGGCACCCCAAACAATTTTTCCGGCCTTGCTCCAATGGAGTGCCCCTGCACACATGAGGCAGGGCTCAACAGTAACATATAATGTTGCATCAGGCAGGTACTTGGAACCGAGCGCATTAAAGGCGGATGTTAAGGCAATAATCTCAGCATGTGCAGTGGGATCATTGAGTTTTTCAACCATATTATAGCCCCTGGAAACAATTTTGCCATCAATGACCACTACCGCTCCTACAGGCACCTCACCCTCATCATAAGCCCTCTCCGCCTCTTTCAAGGCCATACGCATGAAATATTCGTCGTTTATCCTCATTTATGTTGGATTTTCAGTTGACCGGCCCAGCGCTGACGACTGGACATGAACACGTATTTTCTGCTGCAACAGGTTAAGCGCCTTTTCAACCTGTGCATACAAGGTATCATAGTCAGCAATGTTTGAATCAATGTATACAAAAAACAAGTCCATATTCAGACCCTTCGCCAACAATGGTAATGTAAGACTGGCTTTCTGCTTCCTATACGCCTCCCTTATCCTGCGCTTAAGCAGATTCCTATCCACCGCTCTTTTAAAATGTCTTGCCCCCACGGAAACACCCATCTGAAGCCCAACGCTTCCGGTATCCTCAAGGGCAACACCTTCCCTCAAAACATAATATACCAAAAGCGGGTGCACCCTCAACTTCTGTCCTGTAGCAAAAAGCTGCCTGATTCTGGTGTAGGACTTCAACCGGTCTGTTTTGGAAAGGGATTGTCTCATACAAACAAAAATAGCTCCGGAAGGATTCCCGAAGCTATAATTATGCGAATAACCTTTTGGATTATTTCAGTCTGCTTTCGTCGGAAACAGTAAGCTTTTTACGGCCTTTTTTCCTTCTGCTGGCCAAAACGGCACGGCCGTTGGCAGATTCCATACGCTTGCGGAAACCGTGAACTGACTTCCTGCGTCTGCGATGCGGTTGAAATGTACGTTTCATGATTCTTTTTTTTCCTTTGTTGTTGAATAAATGACCGGGAGAAGCGGTCCATTCTGTTCAAAGCTGTTACAGATCACCACACCCGTAACCTTGTGAAAGGAGGGCAAAGTTAGTGTTTTTTTATTTTGGATGCAAAAATGTCATAAATCCACTTGTTTGGATGCAACCAAAGCACCCCAAAACAAAGCAGCACCCTGGTCAAATTGTTTTGTCTCTCCAGTGGTAAAAAACCGTAGTTCCGATCCTTTTGAAATCCTGGTCTCCATTTCCGGGTGGCGTTTCAGGTATGCAGACAGACTCTGGGCTACAATTTCCCCCTGGGTTACCACTTCAATATCCGGAGGCAACATGGCCCTGATGCGGGGATATAGGAGTGGATAATGGGTACAAGCCAGCAGGATGGTATCAATATCATCCTCCTGCTCGAGCAAGGCAACAAGCTGCTTGCGGATGATGGGATCGGCATATGCCTGATCAAGGTATTGGCCAGATTCAACAAGTGGGACCCAATCCGGACAAGCCAGCTGGTGGACCTGCTGATCAGGAAAGAATTTATTGATTTCAATTGGATAGGATCCTGATTCAACGGTGCCCTTGGTTCCCAGAATGCCAATATGCCCTGTGCTGGAGTAATCACCAAGCACTTCGGTAGTGGGCCGGATGACCCCCAAAACGCGTTTGGTAGGGTCTGCCATAGCGGGCAAATCGCGTTGCTGGATGTTTCGCAAAGCTTTCGCAGATGCGGTATTGCAGGCCAGAATAACAAGTGGACAACCCTGGCTGAAAAGCCAATTTACCGCCTCAAGGGTATAACGGTAAACTGTTTCGAAATCACGCGGACCGTACGGCGCTCTGGCGCTATCGCCCAAATAGATGTAGTCATAATCTCCCAGTGAAGCCACCAGCTCTTTTAGAATGGTAAGCCCTCCCAATCCAGAATCAAAAACGCCAATGGGTGATTGTTTGTGCATGCAAAAAAAAGACCGAAACAATGTTTCGGTCTGTAAGTTATTTATTTTACGGGCGGTTTAGGCGCCGCATCTAGCTTTTTCTTGATGAAGGGCAGCAAATCATCTGCATCAGGTTGAACTACCAACGCTTCCTTACGGAAAACATAAGTAAATCCATTAGCCTTGGCAACATCGCTGATCAGTTGATTGGCTTTCTGGGCTACAGGAGCCATCAACTCTTCTTGCTTTTGCTGCATCTGCTGCTGATAGCTTTGCTCAAAACCCTGCAACTCTACAAGCAATTTTTTCAGTTTCTCTTTGTTGGCGGTTTTCAGGGCGCCAGACATTTTAGTGGAATCCGCTTTGAAAATGCTGTCCTGACGGTTGAGTTCTTTCAATGTTTCTGCATAGTTGATTTGGAGTGAGCTGTCGAACTGAGCCATTTCAACGGCAGCCTTTTTGTAATCAGGCATAAGTTGAACAACTTCATCTATGCTGACATATCCTGTTTTGTTTTGGGCATGGAGGAATGGGTTGAACGACACCAGCGCGATCATCACCAAACCAAGAGATAAGACTTGTTTCATTGCTGCTTGTTTGTTGTTTTATTTGTTTTCGAAAATAGGCTTTTTTTATTTCCCGAGTAACTCTTTCAGAATATCATCACTTCTGTCGAGCTTGGGGTCGGCAAATATAATGGTTATTCCCTCACTTTTGTCCAGGATAAGGTCGTACTGCCTGGCCACGGCAATCTTTTGAACGGCATTGAATACTTTGTCTTGAATGGGCTTGACCAACTCCTGCCTGCGTTTGAAAAGATCACCTTCAAAACCAAAGCGTTTTTTCTGCAGATCGCGCAACTCTTTTTCACGGTTGAAAATGTCATCTTCGCGCTTTTTCAGCAACTCCTCACTCAACATCACCTTTTCCGATTCGAAATTGCGGTACAATTGATCCAAGGCAAACTGCTTATCATCAATCTCTTTCTGCCATTGTACACTGAAGGCATCAAGCTTTTTCTGTGCATCTGCATATTCCGGCAACTTACTCAGGATATAACGGGTATCAATTACCGCATACCGCTGTGCCTGCAACTGGATGGCAAACATCCCGGCCAGCAAAAAAAGCAATATTCTTTTCATGACAATTGAATTGAATGTTCATTATCTCTCTAACCTCCTGCCTTCAACTGGTTTACCAACCCTTGGTTGACAAACTCATCCCTCATCCCTCTTCCCTTTTCTCTATTCACTATTCCACTATTCCGGCTCAAACCCAAGCATAAAAGTAAACCGGCTGGCATCACGGAGCCTGCTGGTAGCGGTTATCCTGTCAAGACCGATACCATAGTCAAACCCGAGCAAACCAAACATCGGCAGGAAAAAGCGAACACCTACACCCATCGCACGGCGCAACCGGAATGGATTCCATTCCTTGAAGCTGTACCAACCATTGGCTGCCTCATAGAAGGCAAGTCCGTAAATGGTACTACTCGGATTAGTAACAAAAGGATAGCGCATCTCCAGGGAGTACTTATTGAAAATAGTGAAGAAGTTGCTGGCATTCTGTCTGTCAGGATTGATCGTTGGATCAGAACTTTCATAAACAGGATATCCTCTGTGGGCGATGATATCATATCCAAGCACCCCATAGTTGTTTGTTAGACCCGCGTCACCCACTTGGAAACGCTCGAAGGGAGATATAGGTACATTTTTGTTATACCGGCCTATAAAACCATACTTGGCCGCCATACGCATAACAAATTGTCTGCTTTTATCTTCTCCTGCTGGCTTGCCAATAGGTACAAACCATTCAGCATTGAACCTCCACTTATGGTATTCAACCAATTTGAAAATATCCTTATTGTTGATACCGCGGATATACGACCATGGCGGTGTGAATGCGCCACTCAGCAACAGGTTTGAACCACTGCGCGGGAATATGGGTTGGTCGATGGATGTCCGCTGCAATGCCAGCTTGAGGTTGATATTGTTGGAAACCCCTGTTGAAAACGAAG
Source organism: Bacteroidota bacterium (assembly GCA_039805245.1). Classification (GTDB taxonomy): domain Bacteria; phylum Bacteroidota; class Bacteroidia; order Chitinophagales; family Chitinophagaceae; genus Pollutibacter. The sequence goes on along the minus strand of JBDLUN010000049.1, from coordinate 17,344 downwards.
GGAAGATGGCATAGTTTTTAGCCTTGTATTGGATATAGCTCAGGGATGTCACCAGGGAGAAAAAGTCGTCTGGCCATTTGAGCTGCTTACCCAAGGCGATGGTCACACCCGATGTGCTCAGGTAGGAAGAATCTGAATATGCCCTATCAAACAAGCCGGTAAACGGATTGTATGCATTGGTGAACTTGGTGTTGAAAACGTTGAAGGTGAAAGAGTTACGCTTCTTTCCTCCCAACCAGGGTTCTGTGAAGGAGAAGTTGAGCGAGCGGAAGAATCGGCCATTGGATTGGAAACGCAAGCTAAGCTTTTGGCCATCACCGGTTGGCAATGGATCCCATGCGGATTTCTTCCAAATGTTTTTGATTGAAAAGTTATTGAAAGTTACACCGAGGGTTCCGGTTAAACCAATACCCCCACCCCAGCCTGCACTGAGCTCCAATTGGTCAGATGACTTTTCTTCTACGGAGTAGTTAATGTCTACCGTACCGTCATCCTGGTTGGGCACGGGATTCATCCCAAGTTTTTCCTGGTCGAAATAACCCAGGTTGATGATTTCGCGTTGAGAACGGATAAGGTCAGCACGGCTGAATTTCTCACCGGGTACTGTACGCAATTCCCTTCTGATAACGTATTCCTTGGTTTTGTCGTTGCCGGAAATGTTGACATTTTTGATGGTGGCTTGAGGACCTTCCTGAATCCTGATCTCATGATCGATGGTATCATTGTAAACGGAAGTTTCAACCGGGTTAACCGAGAAAAACAAGTATCCATCGTCCATGTAGAGGGAACTGACGTCCCCACCTTCAGGCGACAATTGCTTACCAAGCTTTTTGTTAAGCACCTCAAGGTTGTAGGTATCGCCTTTATTGATACCCAAAAGCATGTTCAATATGCTGTCTGGATACTTGGTATTACCCTTCCAGGTCATCTTGCCGAAATAATACTTGCTGCCTTCACTCACTTTCATGGATATGTTCAGGCGGCCCTTGGGATCATAATACTGAGTGTCTGCCTCGATTGCAGCATCCCGATAACCCAACGAGTTGTAGTATTCAAGCACCTTCTCTTTGTCTTCAAGATATTTTTTGTCGTTGAACTTGGCAGATGAAAAAAGCTTGAACCTGAACCAGGGATCGAGAAATTCAAGGATTTTAGTGGGATGGAGATAATTCTTATCCTTTAAAAAAGATTTTGCCGTACTGGATGGTATCTCCCCGTAAGGACTCACAGAACTGTCTGGATAAAGCGTCAAACGGGTTGTCTCTTTGGTTCCCTTAAGTTTTCTTTTCAACTGCGATGCAGTTGCTGCCTGGTTACCAAAGAAATAAACATCCGATATCCTAACCTTATTGCCTTTGGTAACCCCAAAGGTGAGTACCACCTTATCCGGGGAGGCTGGATCTGCTGTTTCTTCTATAGTGACCTCTGCCCCTTTGAACCCTTTTTCGGTAAAATATTTAATGATATTCTCTTTGGCAGACAACTTCATATTGTCTGTAACAACCCTGGTTTTGAACAGTCCAACCTTGTCTTTCAACTCGTCAGATTCTGTTTTGCGTACCCCTTTGAACTTGAAATCAGATAGCATCGGGCGTTCAACAGCATCTATTTCAATCCAGATATTATTTTCTTCCAACCGGGTAATATAAATATTGATGTTGGTGAACATGTTCTGTGCCCAAAGCTTGTTGATTGCTTTGGCGAAATTGTCACCTCCCGGAATAGTCACTTCGTCGCCTACTGAAAGCCCTGACACGGAAATGACGATGGCAGCATCAAATGCCTTGTTACCCTTAACCTGAATATCCGCAATAGTATACTTCCTGGGGTACTTGGCATTGTAAATGGCCATCAAAGCCGGATCCACAGATGCCTTGGGTACTGTATCCACCTGCGCGGATACACTATCCGATATCGTCAGCAGTCCCACAAAAAATAACAGCGTACAGATCCTCATCATCGGGTTCTTGGTTAAGGTCGGCAAAATAACGGCTTTTTGGCTAATTGTTTGTTAATAAACGCTAAAGTTGGATACTAGACTTTAACCTTTCCAAATCTCCTGTCCCTTTTCTGGAAATCTATGATTGCCTCATAAAGGTTTTCCTTGCGGAAATCAGGCCACCTGGTTTGTGTAAAATAAAGTTCTGCATAGGCCAACTGGTACAGGAGGAAATTGCTGATCCTGTATTCTCCGCTAGTGCGAATCATCAGCTCCGGGTCAGGCAACTCATTGGTTGCCAGGTATTGCTGCAAAACATCCTGACTGATCTGATCAGGTTCAAGCAATCCGTTTTTGACAGCCCCGGCAATCCTTTTGACGGCATTCATCAGCTCCCATCGGGAGCTGTAACTCAAGGCCATCACCAGATTCAATCCGGTGTTGGAGGCAGTTAGATCCCTAGCCTCATGCAATGCCTGTTGGGCACTGGTTGGCATCATGGATAGCTCTCCGATAAAATGCATCCGGATATTGTTTTTGTTCAGGATGGGCACTTCCTTGCGGATGGTTTCCACCAGCAATTCCATCAATCCGGTCACTTCTTTCTCAGGCCTGTCCCAATTTTCAGTTGAAAAAGCGTAAAGCGTGAGGTATTTTACACCCAGTTCTGCACATCCCTCTACAATATCGCGAACACTATGTACACCATGGAAATGCCCAAAAAGCCTATCCTGACCCTGCTCTTCAGCCCAACGCCCATTACCATCCATAATGATGGCAATATGCTGAGGAATCTTAGTGGTGTCAATTTGTGATTTTAAAGACATGGGTGCAAAGGTAGGTTATTTGGGGTTTGGACACCGGTAAGAACTGAATGCAAAGGTTAAAGCCAATTCTGCGAAGATGAATTTGTCTTTTTGCTCACCAAACCCTCTTTGGGTGCCCGCCAAGCCGATGGGAAGTCCGCTTTCATAGGACCTGTCCTGCAAAAATGCTGCTGGAGAATTGGGTGGCAGGTTGGCGAATGCTGCAGCACCCGCATAAACGGTACTCACATCATCAATATAATCAGTAGAGGTGAATCGGTGGGATAGTTCAAAAGCCAAGTTCACATTCCTGAAAAGGTTGTATTTGATACCCATGCCAATCGGAAAACTGAAAGCCTGGTTGCTGTAGGGCTTTCTGCCCGGCAAATTCTGTCCTTCTGTACCCAATGGCCTCAAGTAATACTTTTCACCCAACCAATACGCATAGGGATCGTAATTGAAGGTTCCTACGCCCAGGGTAACATAGGGCGTGAAAGTATAATCTTTGCTTCCTGGCACAAATTGAAAGAAGTTGAAATCCCCCTGAACGGCAAGCTCCCAGATATCGGAATTGAAGCTGAGATTTCTTCTTTGTTGAAATTCCACCTGACTATAGGCATCGGAATAGCCAAGCTGGGCATAATGGGCCCCTACGCGAAGGGCCACGTAATTGCCGAACTGTTTCCTGAAAAAAACACCGATGGCTGGCTTGGGCCTGTTGAAGGCTGTCCTGTTATTCAGATCACCAAAGTAATGGGCTGCGCCAATACTGAAGCCAAGCTCTCCCTCCTGCACTACGGCTTGGGGTTGCGACTTACTGTCTGTTGCAGACAGCAATACCATGATCAGGATTGTTAATGTTTTCTTCATCAGTTGTAAAAATAGTGTCTCATCGGTTTCGGGTATCAAAACCCCATGTTAATTTCTCGCGCAAGGTCCTGAGAAAATTATTTTCATTGAGCCTCAACAGGTGAAAATTAAAGTTTTCCTTCCTAATGGCCAACTCCACATCTTTGCGCACCACTTCCTTCCTGGAATCCAGTGTGCAAATGAAATCATCCATCCTACCCTCCACTTCAAAGGAAATGACGTTGTGATTGGGAACAACAATGGGCCTGATGTTGAGATTATGCGGAGCTATGGGCGTAATAACAAAACTGGCGCTATCAGGAAAAACAACTGGTCCGCTGCAACTCAAAGAATATCCCGTAGAACCTGTGGGAGTGGATACAATAAGTCCATCTGACCAAAAAGTATTGAGAAATTCACCGTTGAGGTAAGTGTGAATTTTAATCATGGGGGAGAACTCACGTTTGTGGATGGTGAATTCATTCAGTGCAAAGGGTGTAGTGCCAAACAAGGGGATGCTGGCATCAAGATGCAGGAGGTCTCGCTGGTCAAGGACATAGGTGCGCGATTTAAGGGCTTCCACCGCTTCAGTGATATTTTCCTTGCCTAGACTGGCCAGAAAACCCAAACGGCCATAATTGATACCCAGTACAGGAATTTTCTTGTCTCTCACCAGGCAAACCGTATCCAACAAAGTACCATCGCCACCTAACGATATCAGGGCATCAATACTTTCATGGAGATCACTTTCATCATGAAAAACCTGTGTGGGTGAACCAACTTGTGCCAGATGGCCGCCTGAAGCATGCAAAAGAGCTTCCAATTCACCGAAAACCACCGGAGTTATCCCTGCTGCCAGCAAGGCATCGCACAAAATGGTCACATCCTGTGGTTCCAGCGTTTGTCCCCCTCTGCTGTAAATGGCCACCTTCATGCGACTAAGTTAAGTCTTAATTTTTCAAATCAGACTTGTGGATGAAAACACCTCTTTCACGAAACTGATTGAAACTGTATTCAAACCGCAAAACAACATCATAAATGCTGATAATATCCAGCCCTATACCGCCCGAATACAAAAAGGTATTGTTCAGGGAGTTCTTTATCTGTTGCGTTTTGTTATACACATAACCGGCATCACCATAAGCCTTGAGGTAAAACCGGAAGGGAATGGCGGCATAGGTCTTGGACTTCAAGCCAGTTTTAAACCTGTAACGGAACATCTCCTTTCCTAATGTATTCCGTACAAACCCTCCTGCAACACCATCCACAACATAATATTCCAGTCCACGCAGATAAGAATCATTATAACCCAACATCAGCTGGTTGAAAAAAGGCTGATCAAATGGCAGGCGCAGATGCATCTCTGCTGATGTGCTGAAATAGAATTTTTTCGGCAATTCCAAATACCTGGCAGCTTTAAGCTGCAATTGAGTGAGATTCACTTTGCTGTCAATCCCACGGCGCATCAGCTCGATTTCAAGCGACTTTCCTTTGGTGGGATAGGGTATGTAATTCAGGTTCAGGTATTGGTAAGTGTAGCGCAATTCGGGATAAACCACCTTGGTATTGCCAGAACCCAGGTAATTGCTGTTCAGGGTGGCAATGGTATCAACAATGGTTTCTGCCTGCATACCCAGCCTCAGGTAATGTCTTTCAATGGATCCCTTGCGGTAAGAATACATACCCCCAACATACACCTGCTTTCGGATATAGCTGAGATCATCCTTGAAAAATTGCTGCTTGTTGGCGGCAGTGCCATAGTTCATCTCCCTGTTGCGGGAATATGAAAGGTCGATACCCCATCCCCGGCGGAGTGAGTTATCTGAAAAGGGATTGTAATAATTCATGGCCAGTCGCTGGGTATAACCATTGATCAGCCAGGCATTTAATTTGTCGTTCCGCCCGGTAATATTCTTCCCATGAAATTTCAACCCGTAGTTGACCCGCTCCGGATCCAAACCGTATTCATTGATCCAAACGTTCCAGTTCCTGTCGGCCGGCTTGAGGTAGGGAAACAAAAAATAATACCAACGCTCCCTGACATCCACCATGATATCAAGCGAATCGTTGTTCCAATTGGAAAAGCAGACTCCTGCTTCAACAAATAAGGTGGTGTTCATCAAGTTCTGCCGGCTTGTTTCCAATCCCTTCAATATAACAGACATCGGATAGGATTCCCCTTCGCGAAAGGGTAACTCCCTGCTGATGATATAGGTTTTTGTTTTTTTGTTGCCAGCAATGGCAATGGCGCGGATGGTGATGTGCGACTGTCTCAGCACGTTTGCTGAATTATCCTTGTCTTGTACAGGATCCTGGGCATGGAGGCGGGCTCCAAAAGTTAACAGCAAGCAGAGGAGGACACATATACGCATGGCCAGGGTGGTTATTGAATGGGCAAAACATCCAGCATTCACCCATAAATATCTAAATATTCAGATAATTGAAGAGATGTTCCAGGTTATTTTGCAGTGAATTATCGAAAGCCTCTTCACCATAATGGTAGAGCACCTTATACTCATAACGCTGAAAAGTGGCAATTATTCCTGAAATGTCTTCTTTATTTATGCGAATCATCACCTGAAGCATCCCCGACGCAGGGTCTGTAACGGCATTCATGTTCATGATGGTGGCATCGTTAGACTCCACTAGGCGATTGATTTCACCTGGGGCATAATCTGTTCTAGACATGCCAAGCACCAGCATCGACCCCGTTTCCTCTGCTCCCAACAGCTGGGAGGCCTGATCTAAAAGACGTGCACTTTCAATTACTCCCTCCCACTCCTGCTGCTCATTCAATACGGGAACAATATCCAGCTGGTACTTGGAACGCAGGCGCAGGGCTTGAATGAAATGGTCTCCAGTTCTCACAGAAACCTTCAGAAAAAGTGGCTGTAAGGTTTCCAATTCATCCTGCAAGGATGCAGACTCCAAATCATCCAACTCTACAACACCCAAAAATTGTTGCCCATCCAACACTGGCAAGGTAAAGACCTGCTCGGCCTCCATGGTTTCAATGGCTTGCGCTACCGTATCATGTACGTTAAGCACCTGAAAATCATGATCCAAAAGGTTACTGCAATAGGTCATAATCAAATTTGACAGACCAATATTACTGTTAATTTGGCTCAGGTTAGTTGAATTTTTGTAAAAATTGGGCAAGTATTACGTTAAAAGCATCTGGAACCTCCATCATGGGGGCATGTCCACAATGATCTATAAAATGCAACTCGCTGCTAGGAATCAGTCTGTTGAATTCCCTGCCAACAAACGGCGGGGTGATGCTGTCATTGTTACCCCATATCAACAAAGTAGGCAACTTGATCTGCTTTAACTCATCACCGAGGTTATTTTTGATGGCACTTCTGGCCAAAGAAATCACTTTCAGGGTTTTCATCCGCTCATTGACAATCTGGTACACTTCGTCAACGAGTTCCTTTGTAGCCGTATTGGGATCATAAAAGGTCATCTCCGTTTTTTTACGGATATACTCATAATCACCCCTTTTGGGATAGGTATCGCCCATCCCATTTTCAAATAAACCTGAACTGCCCGTCAGGATCAATGACCTTACCTTGGCTGCAGATTTCAACACATGCACCAGTGCTACGTGCCCACCCAATGAGTTACCCAACATATGGATGCCATTGTACCCTCTATGGTCGATGAACTTATGCAGGTATTTTTCAAGACCTCCTACAGTGGTATGCAACAAATCCAATTCGAACAGGGGAAGCAGGGGTACTATGACCTTGTGGGTATGCTTGAAATGGTCGATGATGCCTGAAAAATTACTCATCGCACCAAATAACCCATGCAAAAGCATGAGGGGCTGACCCTCACCTTCTTCAATGAATTTGAATTTGGCATCCTCTTTGACCTCGTATTGTAAACTCATATCGATTACCTAACAGAAATGAAAAGATAGTTTTGGCTGATTCCGACAAAGATGGGCAAAATGAATGAGAAAATGCATGCTTTCAGCCAATCTGGACAAACAAGCCAAAGTTTATGGGCTATTGTTTAATAAAAATAACCGTTTGATTAAACAGGTTTTTCAATTCGGGTATCCATCCTGCAAAAACTTCGACCACCCAAACACCCCAATTCACGAGCATGGGTGCAACCTGGGAAGAGCGAATCAATTCATGGCTGACCAATCTAAAGTTTTTCAGGTACACCAGCAAAACTGCGTACAAGGTGAAATGGATGGTGCAAAAGAGGACTATCCCTGCCAATTTGTTGAAAACACCCATCAGCATCAGTTCAAGCGACTTTTCTATCAGCTTCCCGGCAATGCGCACGAGAATCATGACGCCTATCATGACCATCAAAAAGGCAAGAATGGTTGGCCAGCGTCCTCCCTGATCAAGATCCTGGAGATAGTTGGATGCCACCCATCCTGAAAATTTAAAAGCAATGACCAATGCAAGGATATAAGACACAAAGGTGAATATGGCCATCACCAAACCTTGTGTCCAACCCTTATACAAGGCTAAAAACAAAATAATCAGCGCAACAATATCGATGGCCATAACTATAATTGTGAAAGCAAAACAATTATCAGGAAAGCAGCTCTTTTACTACAGCAGCAATTGCCTTGCCATCAGCCTTACCAGCCAGCTGTTTGGAGGCCACACCCATGACCTGTCCGAGGCCTGCCATACCGGTCACCCCGGCTTCAGCGATAATACTGGCAATGACCTGCCTGAGTTCCTCGGGTTCCATTTGCTTGGGGAGATACTGTTCTATGACCTCCACTTCTTCCAGCTCGGTCTTAGCCAAATCAGGTCTGTTCTGCTGTTCAAAAATGGCTATAGAATCTTTTCGCTGCTTCACCAGTTTCTGCAACATCTTAATCTCTGATTCCGGTGTCATCCCTGTGGCTCCGCCTTCCGCTGTTTTGGCCAGCAAAAGTGCAGCCTTGATGGCACGCAACGCCCGCAACCCTTTTTCGTCTTTGGCCAGCATGGCCTTCTTGAGGTTATCGTTGATGGTTTGTTCCAATGACATGTTATATATGTTTGAATTTGATTGATATTATACTTTCTGATCCGCCTCGAGACTTTTGCGGAACTTGGCGTAAAACCCTTTGGCGAAATCTTTCATTTCCCCGACCAATTCCGCATGATGGGTAGCGCGCTCAAAAGTGTCAGCCATGGTCATCATGGTCTGGTAGTAAAAATCCGCCATCTCATCCACCATCATATCCTTGGTCCACAAATCTATCCGCAAAGCAGCGCGCTCCCGGCCATCCCAGAAGGATACCATCATGGCTTTGGCTTCTTGCTTTTCGGAAGAGTTGGACTGAGTAGCATTCCATTGGATCTGGTGGGGGATCTTTTGCTCATCGAGATTTACATCAATGGTAATGGTGGATTGTGTCATGAATTTGATTTGAAGGCAAAGTTAAAGAATATGGCCCCAACTTACAGTGGGCATAATTGAGTAACTTCATGGCTACTGTTTTTCTGATCAACAATTGCTGCCATGCTTAACAGAAGAGAATTACTACGCAATGGTTTCGGGCTTATGGGTGCTGCAACCATCCATCCCAGCCCGTTTTGGGACTTCCTCCATAAAAAATATTTTCGCATTGGCGCATGCGATTGGTCGTTAGGCAAAACTGCTGACGTTACAGGCCTCCAGCTGGCTAAAGATATTGGTTTGGATGGATTACAGGTAAGCCTTGGCACCCTTAAAAACAATATGCATTTAAGGGAAAAGGATATGCAACAACAATACGTCAAGTTGTCAAAGCAGACAGGAGTAAAGATTTCAAGTCTTGGCATCGGTGAGCTCAACCAGGTTCCTTATAAATCAGATCCTCGCACTGAAGAATGGGTCTGGGACAGCATTGATGTTGCCAAAAACCTAGGCGTAACCGTAATCCTGTTGGCTTTCTTTTCCAAGGGCGACCTCCGCAATGATCCGGCAGGAAAGGCAGAAGTGGTAAAACGCCTGAAAATGGCGTCTCCCAAAGCAGAAAAAATGGGGATTACCCTTGGCATTGAGTCTTATCTCACTGCAGAAGAACACCTCGATATCATGGATAAGGTCGGCTCAAAAGCAGTAAAGGTTTACTATGATTTCAGAAATGCAGCAGATGCTGGGAATGATGTTGTAAAAGAAATCCAATTGCTTGGTAAAGACAATATCTGTGAAATTCACATGAAAGAGAATGGATTTCTATTGGGGGAGGGCACATTGGACTGGAACGGCATCGGGCGTGCATTGGAAGAGATTGGGTATCAGGGTGATGGATGGATGCAAATCGAATGGGCAAAGCCGAATAATATGGACCTAGTAAAGGCATATCAGCACAACCTGGGTTTTCTCAGAAATTTGTTCAAATAAGTTCACCTTCATGAAATACTCACGGTTCATCATAGCCATATCAGCTTGCGTACTCATGTCTTTCTTGCATTTCAAGCCAAAAATGCCTGTGCAGGACGATCTCGGATTGTTTCTCCCTGATGATCTTGAAGTGAGCCTTTGGGCAGAGAGTCCTTTGTTTTTCAATCCAACCAACATGGATGTAGATGCAAAAGGCCGAATTTGGGTAACTGAGGCTGTTAATTACAGGAATTTCAACAACGATTCAACCAAGGTATTACACCATGAAAAGGGCGACCGGATCATTATTCTTGAAGACACAGATAAGGATGGAAAGGCAGACAAATCAACTGTTTTCACTGAAGACCGTGATCTGGTATCCCCGTTGGGCATAGCAGTTATTGGCAATAAGGTCGTTGTTTCCTGTTCCCCCAATCTGATTGTTTACACCGATGTAGATGGTGATGATAAGCCAGATAAAAAGGATATTCTATTGACTGGTTTTGGTGGGTTCGATCATGACCATGCCCTGCATGCTGTCGTTGGCAGTCCGGATGGCAAATGGCGTTTCAATACCGGCAACGCTGGTCCGCATATGGTAACCGATAAATCAGGATGGACGCTTCGATCCGGTAGTTCGTATAATGGAGGTACTCCTTACAATAACCAAAACAAGGCTGCATTGGTCAGTGATGACGGGCGGATATGGGTTGGGGGCGTTCAACTGGAAGTTAATCCGGATGGAACCGGGCTTCGCCCTGTTGCCCACGGTTTCCGCAACAGTTATGAAACCTATGTCGATTCCTATGGCGATATGTGGCAAAATGATAATGATGACCAGGTGGTTACTTGCAGGGTGAGTTGGCTTATGGAAGGTGGTAATGCAGGGTTTTTTAGTGCCGATGGGAGTCGATTTTGGCAGGCAGATCAGCGGCCTGGTCAAGACATGTTTACTGCTCACTGGCATCAGGAAGATCCAGGTGTAATGCCTGCCGGAGACAATTCAGGTGCCGGATCACCAACCGGTGTAGTTTTAAATGAAGGAGACGGCTTGGGTTCTACATACAGAGGAATGCTATTCAGTGCAGATGCTGGAAGAAATCTGGTTTTTGGATACAAGCCACAATTAAAAGGCAGTGGATTTGACTTGAAAGGGAAAAGGACCAATTTCATCACATCCTTATCAAAAGATGATGAAGCATACGTTTGGAATGACAAAGGGCATCAAGCAGACAAGCGGAAATGGTTTCGCCCGAGTGATGTCATGATGGGTACTGATGGAGCCATGTACATTGCCGACTGGTATGACCCTGTTGTTGGAGGGCATCAGATGAAAGACAGCATTGGTTACGGAAGGATATACCGGATAACACCCAAAGGGAAAAACCCAATACCGCCATCGATAGATTTCAATACTGAAGACGGATTGCTGGAAGCCCTGAAAAGTCCTGCCGTAAATGTGAGGGCATTTGGATTGGAACGGGCAAGAGCATCGGAATTCGGTGAAAACACTAAAAAAATGGTGAAGAAATTGCTGTCATCGGAGAATCCATATCACCATGCAAGAGCTGCTTGGCTACTAAAGAATGCCGACAGTACCGGTAAAAAAATACTGGAACAATGGGTAGCAGGAAAGGATATCCGGTTGAGTGTTGTTGCTTTCAGGGTCTTGCGTCAATCCATTGCGAAAACTCAACTCCTGAAACTGATCATCCAAGAGATGGGAAGAAGTTCATTCTTAGATCGGGAAATGGCAATTGCTATGCGTGACTTCAACTGGGTTGAAAAAAAAGATTTGATTGGGCGCATCACCAATCGATATGATGGCAATGACGACTACCTGCTAGAGACCATTGGAATCATTGCTGAAAACCATGAAGAAGAACTCTATGCATATCTAACCCAAAAATTCAGTGCGAAACTGCAAACTGCACCCGGACATTGGATAAAACCATACGCGAGATTGGTTTGGCGGCTACACCCAGTATCCGCTGTACCTAAACTCAAAAGCTGGATATTGAATCCCTCTCTTCCTATGGCGGAGCGAAAAAGGGCAATAACTGCCCTAGCATTCATCAATGATACCAAAGCTGCAAAACAGATGCAGGCGCTCTCGGGTACATCCAACAAAACCATTGCAGATCAGGCCAAATATTGGTTGGCTTTCAGGCAGACAAATGACTGGGCCGAATTGTTGGACTGGAAAATGGTTGGCTTTGACTTGAAACAAGAACGGCATTTGGCTTCAATGCAAGCTGCGAAAGCCCGCATCCTGAATGAAAACATTTCAATTGATGACCGCTGTAGAACGGCTACCCTGATGGCAAACGATGAAATAGGGGGCAGAATATTGTTGGGATTGGGCGAGGAGAATAACATCCCTACCGATATCCAACCCTGTATTATCAAAGGATTCACTAAAAATCCAGATTTGGGCAACCGACTGAGGGCAGCAAAAATGTTCTCAGAAAAAAATCAACCAGTGGAAATGGGCACATCAAATGACCCAGGAATTCATATTGCAGCAGATTTTGAAAAAGGAAAAAATATTTTCATGCAGAAATGCTCATCCTGTCACAAAATTTCAAATGTCGGAAGCGAAATTGGCCCTGATCTGACCTATATTGGAAAAAAACTGGACCAACCCTCCCTACTTCATGCAATCAAATATCCCAATGCTTCTATAGTATTTGGATATGAACCCTGGATTATAGACACGAAGGCGGGAGAATCCTTTTATGGCTTTCTGGTTGCAGATGGCAAAACCATTATCATGAAAGACTTATCCGGAAAAAAACACGCCATACCAGCTACAACTGTAACCAAGAGAAAAAAACAGGAATCTTCCATTATGCCCAATGCAGCAGCATTGGCATTATCAGAACAAGACCTTGCACACTTGAGCAGATATCTGCTTGAGTTGAAATGATGTTGCTCCTTTCGATGGATTGCTACATCATCTCAACATGCCAGTTCCGATCATATCTGCCCGCATCTGCTCATCGTTATAAATGAGTATAAGTTTCCTGCCTACCTCTTCCGGATCCAGCGGATTGAAAAACATACCGGCCATACCGGCAAATTCTGCCATGGCACTGTCGGCCACAGTGAGGACGGCAACCCCTGCCTTCATGGCATTCACAACGGGATTTCCAAACCGCTCCCAAGGGCAAGTATGCACCAACGCGTAAGCGGAAGACAGCAAGGCAACCTGGTCATAGGGACCAACCTCTCCCGTAACCACCACATCCTGCTTGTATTTGTAGGTCTCTAAATCAGCCAGCAAAGGTGCTGCATAGACCCCTTGTGGGCCGCTCAGCACGAGCTTCATATTGCTACCAATCCTTTTCTTGAAAACGGAAAAGCCCTTGAGCAGGGATTTGAGGTTGGCGGCAGGATGGAGCGGACCTTGGTAGAGGAAATAGGCATCCCCTTGGGTAAACTGGTAACGCACCACATCCCGGGCATCATCGTCCGTAACCACATAAGCCGTATCAGCCACTGGACTCGACACTTGAACCTTATCTGCATATGCCGGCAAAATCTTGGCCAGAGCATTGCGGGTATGGTCAGAATAGGTGTGTATGATTGCATTGTCAGCACAACCTTTTCGCAACCAACGGTTCTCTCCCCTGCGTTCCCAGAATCCCACGCCGCTGGCGCTGTCGAGGTGAAATAGGTCATGAACCCAAAAGTTTTCCACCCCTTTGAATTGCACGGCAGTCTGCCGCATACCGGCATAGGCGCCGGGAATCTGTTCTTTATAGTACACGTTTGCCATAACGCAAAGGTATAACGTAGGATATAATATTAACTTTGTATCATGAAGAAAGCTACACAATTCATTCACGCCGGAGCCCATCCCGATCCAGGTACAGGTGCCATCATGACCCCCATATTCCAAACTTCCACCTATGTGCAGGAAGCACCGGGAGTTCACAAAGGCTATGAATATGCCCGATCGCAGAACCCTACCAGGGCTGCCCTGGAAGAAGCATTGGCGGTGATTGAAGAAGGTCGGTTCGGACTGGCATTCAGCAGTGGTGTGGCAGCAACAGATGCGGTAATGAAATTGCTGAAACCCGGAGATGAAGTTATCTGCGGCAACGATATGTACGGCGGAACCTACAGGCTCTTCAGCAAAATCTTCCAGAAATTCGGCATCGTATTCTATTATGTGGATATGTCCAACCTGGATAATGTGAAAGCTGCAGCCAGTCCCGCTACGAAACTGATATGGGCGGAGACACCAACGAATCCCTTGATGAATATAGCGGATATCAGCGGATTGTCAGCCATTGCCAAAGCCAACAATATCCTTCTTTGCGTAGACAATACCTTTGCATCGCCAGCCTTGCAAAACCCACTCACCCTCGGTGCAGATATTGTCATGCACTCTGCCACCAAATACTTGGGCGGACACAGCGATGTCATCCAGGGCGCATTGGTGATGAACGACCAATCGCTGCGCGATGAATTATACTTCATCCAGAAAAGTTGTGGCGCCGTGCCCGGGCCAATGGATTGCTTCCTCGTGCTCAGGGGGATAAAAACCCTGGGAATCCGCATGGAAAGGCATTCGCACAACGGAGAACAAATTGCCCATTACCTAAAAAACCATCCGGCTGTCAAAAAAGTTTATTGGCCGGGTTTTGAAGACCATCCGGGGCATGCCATCGCCAAAGCACAGATGAAATCTTTCGGAGGAATGATCAGTTTCGAACTGAACAATGACTCCATGGATGCCGCCAGAAAACTGCTTTCGGGCACACATCTCTTTTCCCTGGCTGAAAGCCTTGGAGGGGTTGAATCCCTGATCAATCATCCGGCCAGCATGACCCATGCCTCCATACCGAGAGAGGAGCGCATCAAAAACGGCTTATCAGATACCCTCATCCGACTGTCGGTTGGCATTGAAGATGCAACTGATTTGATCGAAGACCTTGGGCAAGCCATTGAAAAGGCTTTGCAAGGATGAGGATTGAAACCGTAAAGCATACCCAAATCCTGCTAGACGAACTCTTGCAGAGCCACAATAACCAAGGATTCATCCCCCAGGATCCTATATCCATACCCCATCATTATTCCTGTAAACAGGATATTGAGATTGCCGGATTCTTTGCAGCCATCTTTGCCTGGGGGAATAGAACAACCATCATCAACAAGTCGAAAGAGCTGATGGCATTGATGGATGAAGCACCCTTCGCATTCATCTGCAAGCACAGGGAGACCGACCTTAAACGTTTTCTCCAATTCAAACACCGCACCTTCAACGCGACCGATCTATTACACTTGATTCGTTTCTTACAATTCCATTATACCAAAGGCTATAAACGATGGGGTGATACGCCAACCCTGGAAAGCGCATTTGTCCATGGCATGATGCCGGATGATACGGATGTGAAAAACGGACTTTCCAGCTTTCACCGCTATTGCTTTCAGTGGGATGACAGTCCCAACCGCACCAGAAAACACATTTCGACTCCAGACAACAACTCCTCGTGCAAACGGTTGAACATGTATTTGCGCTGGATGGTACGACAAGACAAGGGCGGCGTGGATTTCGGGATTTGGAAAACCATCCGACCCGATCAGCTGGTTTGTCCGCTCGATGTTCATGTGCATCGCGTTGCCCTCCAACTAGGTCTCATCAATAGTGAAAAATCAGACTGGAATACGGCCATTGCACTCACTAATGAACTTAAAAAATTTGACCCTGCGGATCCGGTAAAGTATGATATTGCATTGTTTGGCCTGGGCGTTGGCCAGAAAGATACAATTTGCCTTCCTGCAAGAAAAAGATTTAGTTAAGAAAACATGGTTTGTAATACTGATTTTACTTGCTCAGTTGTTACTTTATCAATTTTTCCTATCTTCTTTTTCAATCTTTTTTTATCGACTGATCTGATTTGATCTAATACAATCTGACCATCCTCTTCATTAAAATTACAATATACCCTGGATGGAAAACTTTTTATAGTATGTGTTAGAGGGGCCACAATAACTGTTGTTAAATTGCTATTGATTGCATCTGGAGATACAATAACGCAGGGTCTTGTTTTCTTTATTTCTGTGCCAATGGTAGGATCTAATTCAATCACGTAAACTTCAAACTGTAAAACAAAACTACCACTCTTCATCATCGAACTCATTTTTAATTCCTTCTAACAAATCCCCTTCCAGATTATCATCATTTTTTAATGCCGCCTTGAATTGTCTATCCCAAGTTGAAAGATCTGCATTTACATCGGTAGTGTTAACAGCTCTAATGGCAATGATACCTTTTGATGCTTCAATGATCAGGTCATTCCCTTTGATTCCGGATGCTTCAATCAATTTTGAAGAAATTATAAGCCCCTTGGAATTTCCTACAGCCCGAAATGAAGTTCTGACAGCATACTCAACTGCTGGCTCACCCACAATAGGAATCGTTTTTTTTGTATGTTTTTTCTTTGTAGGCATCACATAAAGTTATAACTAATGTTATAACTTTTGTTATTTTTTTTAAGGATACTTCAAGTATCGCCTTCCCCTCTATTTCATTAACTTTGCCGCCTTATGAATCAACATTTATCCGAACAGGAAATCATCCGCCGGGAAAAGTTGGCGGCACTCCAGGAACTGGGTATCGACCCCTACCCTGCACCGGCCTATCCGGTCAACATCACCGCAACTGTCATCAGGGAAGCATATAAAGGCGAAGAAAACAAAGCTGATTTCGCAGATGTTTGCCTTGCAGGCAGGATCATGGGTGTAAGGGACATGGGCAAGGCCTGTTTTGCAGTTTTGCAAGACCATACCGGCAAAATACAGGTTTATGTGCGCAGGGATGATATTTGCCCTGAAGACGATAAAACGCTTTACGACAAAGTTTGGAAAACACTGGACATAGGTGATTTCATCGGCGTAAAAGGATATGTTTTCACTACCAAAACGGGGGAAACCTCAGTACATGTAAAATCTCTTACCCTGCTGAGCAAATCATTGAAACCTCTGCCAGTTGTAAAGGAGAAGGAAGGAGAAACATTTGATGCTGTAACTGACCCAGAGTTCCGTTACAGGCAGCGATATGCCGACCTGATCATCAACCCACAGGTGAAAGAAACCTTTCTGAAACGGTCCAAACTGATCAACTCCATCAAGCAATTCCTGAACGAAAGGGGAGCCATAGAGGTCGATACCCCTGTGTTACAGAGCATCCCTGGCGGAGCTGCTGCCCGTCCGTTTATGACGCATCACAATGCACTGGACATGCCCATGTACATGCGTATTGCCAATGAGCTGTTCCTGAAAAGATTGATTGTTGGCGGATTCGACTGGGTCTATGAGTTTTCGAGAAACTTCAGGAATGAGGGAATGGACCGCACCCACAACCCTGAATTCACTGTATTGGAATTTTATACGGCGTACAAGGATT
>JBDLUN010000048.1:0-7290 GCA_039805245.1 Bacteroidota bacterium | reverse complement strand
TTGAATATATCGAGTCCTTTGCTGCCTCTGTTAGCCAGTTCAAACTGCGCTTTCTGCCTCACACGCATATCCGCATGTTTCAACAGTGCCTGCAACTCGCCTTCTTTATAGGTTTTGAAATCGGCTTTGATGTGTTTCTCCGTGTCTTTACGTTCTTTGACGTTGGGGTTTGCAACATCCAGTTTCCATATGCGGCCATAGTCTTTGGTATCCCATCCTTCAATCCAGTCGCCCATGTAGAGGGCTCCATCCGGACCAAAATCAATACCAGTGGCGAGGAGTCCGCCAACCACTTGTTTTGAACTGTCAAAATCGAAAGTGGCTCCCTTGGGTTTCAGTTTGAAGGCATGAACACCTGATCTGGCGGGGTTTCCAACGAATTCCGCAATAAAGAAGGTGTTCAGGTATTCCTTGCCCATAGCGGTACCGGGATTGTAAACCATTCCGGTAGGTCCGTTCACAAAATTCCTGATGGTTGGGGTGATGTATGCAGCCTGGCCTTCCCAACGGGGAACATACATTTTTTCATCCATCCATACTTTATAAGTGTTGTTGTTGGGGTCACGGTATTTGCCGAATTGCCAGTTGGTCCTCCAACCGATATCTGCACCATTGACAATATACACGAGGCGTTCGCTTTCACCCCTGTGGTCACCGTCGTTGTCTTCACTGATCATGTTGCCATATTCGTCGAAAACAAACTCATGGGTGTTTCTGTTGCCATAGGCGAATACTTCAAAGTCGCTGCCATCGGGGTTTGACCGCACAATTACGCCACTGTTGGGATGTTCCCATTTTTTGCCGCTTTTGTCGGTGCCGCTGAAACCGATATCACCAATCTGCCAGTAGATTTTGCCTTCAGGTCCCACTTCAACACCAGACATGCCATGGCCGCTGAAACCCACGTGGATACCGTAACCATGGGAAATGGATTCGGTCTTGACGGCGATGCCTTTTTTGTTTTCTTTGATCCGCCAGAGGTCGGGGCCGATACCCACAAAGAGGTCGTCACCATGTTTGAGTACACCTCCTGCAGCGTCAGTGATTTCGGTGTTGAAGTCGTTCACCACCATTTGTGATTTGTCGGCATAACCATCACCATCGGTGTCTTCCACCCTGTAAACATGTTCTTTTTCAACAGTCATATCCCTCCAGTCGCGGGAGCTGTCGCCATTCACATCTGTGAGCCATGTATTTTTGCTGCTGTTTTCGGGAGCAAGCACTTTGCGTAAAAAAGCACGCTTTTCTTCTACGTCTTTGAGGGCGATGGATTCGATTTCCCAATCCTGATGACCCCTGATATCAAATTCGGAGTTCTTTTGCCTGTTGGTGCGGGTATAATAGATGCGGCCCTGGTCGTCGATATCGATCGATACCGGGTCTGCCACGAGTGAGTCCATGGCCCAAAGCTGAAGCGTAAGACCTTCAGCCAGCGTGGGTTTCACTGTTGTATCAATCGCTTTGGCCAATGCTGTGGCTTTGGCCGGGTCCATCTGATAAATCCGGGCATCTTCTGTGCCGGTCTTGCAGCTGTTCAAAAAAACGAAAGTTCCCAGCAGGATGGGAATGAAACGGGAGTTGGTCATGGCAAGGGTTGTTTTGCTGAAGTTATTGAATCCTGAGGATTTTTGATGCCTCTATTGTCAATTAACTTGTACTGCCATGATCAGCATGGGGCTATACAATGCAAACCGGCTTCACTGCACAGAAAGTTTGTGAGGTGAAGCCGGTCGGCTTATTATTCAACTGTTATTAGTGTGTATTGCCCCACTTGATGCCATTCTCCACCATCATGGTGAAGTTGGGGTTTTTCCATGCAGCTTTATCGTGTCCCATGGAGGTGTACCAGGTATATCCTTTACCCACGGGTTTGTACCAGGCAATCGGGTGGTTCTTACCCATGCCAAAATTTTTGTTTTGCATCCAAAGGAAGTTTCCACTTGGGTTGATTTTGTTTCCTTCAATCAGGCAAAGGATGATTGCATCTTTGGGTTGATTATCAAAAACGTACCATTCATCCGTATGGGGCCATACTGCCAGCATGTCTTTGGTCAGCAGGGTGTCTGCATAGTTGCCGATGTAAACATCAGCTTCCTGCAATTGTGGATTCATAGCATGGTGCGAAAACCTTGTTCCAAGCAGGTTTTGCTCATACCAAGACCAATTGTGGGAGTCGTCACCGGCTCCGTGGATACCCATCAGCATACCACCATTCTCCACATATTTTTCGAGTGCTGTTTGTTGTTCATCGTTGAGCACCCTGCCAGTTGAGTTATTGAAGATGACCACATTGAATTTGGACAATTGTTCTTCGTTGAATACACCGCCAGCTTCAGTTTCCTGTATGAACCAGCCATTGGCTTTGGCCATTGCGGCGAAAACATTTTTCGAACTGTCTATGGATTCCTCATGACGGTAGCCAGTGGTCTTGGTGAATACAAGAACCGCCGGTTTGCCAGCAGGGATATCCAAAGCCGGTTTTTCAGTTTCATAGGAAACAGGGAAACCGTATTTAACCTTGTACACAAAGCCGGCCAAACCCAATCCTGCGAGTAATACGAGGGAGAGCAGGGTCCATAGCGTGATTTTGATCAACTTTTTCATGCTTCTGATTTTGAGAGCATAAACGCAATCCGTTATGTTTTATTGTGTTGATAACCAGCACAAAGCATTCTTCACATATTGAAATAGGCAAGCACTTCCTGCCAATTGTTAACCCTTGTATGCCTGTTGATGTGTACATTATGGGCTGCTGTAAACATCAACGGCACTCCTTTGCAATAGTCGAGGTTCTTGACATGGTCATCAATGAGGTAGTCAGTATCAAATATGCTTTTGTCTCCACAGAACACCATATTACGCCAACTGATGAAAGGCAAGTGCTCAGCCAACCATTCCCTTTTTTCAAAAAGTGAGTTGGGGAATTCCATGGCTGCTGACACAATGTAGATTTCATGATGTTCCATCAGCTTTTTCACTGCGTCCAACGCGCCTTCCATGATGGGAGCTGTTCTGAAAAATCCCGGTTCGAAGAGTAAGGTTCTTGCTGCGATCGGATCGGGAAATGCTTCCGCCTCGGGCTTTCCCTGAATGGATGCCCTGTCTATTTGGATACCGGTTCTTTTTTCATAGATATCCAGCCAATGCTGTTCGATATCTACAATTACATTATCCATGTCAATGGCAATCTTTTTGCCCATAAGTCTTTGTTTTTATTATTTCATGCAAACCATTCCAGGATTTGAGGCAGTGCCAATAGCGCTTTGGCATCCTTATTGAGGTCTTTGACAATATTGCCGGAATCAAACATCAGCAGCCTGTCGCCATATTGCAAGGCATCTTTCATACTATGGGTAATCAGGATTACAGTAATCCCCATTTCACGGTTGATTTTTTGCGCCAGCTGCATCACCACTTGTGCTGATTTCGGGTCAAGTGCCGCCGTAGGTTCATCCATCAGCAGCAGAGACGTTTTATCCATGACACCCATCAGAAGGGTAAGCGCCTGTCTTTGTCCGCCTGATAGGCTGCCCATCAGCTGATCCAGTTTGTTTTCCAAACCCATGCCCAAGGTGGCAATTTTTTCAGCTACGGACATGCGGAAAGCTTGCCCAATACCTATACCAAGACCTTTTTTACCGGTTCGCAGTGCGGCAAGCCTGAAGTTTTCCAGGATGGTCAGTTCAGGAGCTGTTCCGTTGGAAGGATTTTGGAAAACCATCGAGACCCAGGGACTTCTTTTGTACTCGGGGAGGTGCCCGATATTTTTTCCATTGATGCTGATGGTGCCCTGCGTAGGGAACTGTGTGCCCAGGATGAGGTTGAGCAGTGTTGATTTGCCACTGCCATTGGTGCCCACCACCACCAGGAATTCACCTGTTTTCACTTCCAGTGATACCTTGTGCAGGGCAGTAACCTGATCTTCACTGCCGGGATTGTATATTTTCGAAATGTTGTTGAGAACCAGCATGCCTTTACTTTTTGGGGTTGGCCACGGCCGTTATCCGGGGTAATGCAACAATGAGCAAAACGAAGAGGGCTGTAACCAATTTCAGCAGGTTGGGGTCAATGCCGATGGAAAGGGTGAAGGCCAACACTGCCTGAAAAACCATACACCCCAACACCACAAGCAGCAGCTGATGGGTTATTTTTTTGATTTTGAACCATTGCCTCAAAGCATCCGCCACCAAAACAGATCCCAGTCCGGTAATCACAATGCCGATGCCCATGTTGATGTCTGTAAAACCCTGGTATTGGGTAACCAGAAATCCGCTGAGTGCGGTCAGTGCATTGGACATGGCCAAACCGATGATACGGATGGAATCGTTGTTTACACCCAGAGCTTTGGTCATCACCGGGTTGTTGCCTGAAGCCCGCATGGCAATGCCGAAGTCGGTGCGCAACAGGTAAACCAACAGACCGGCAACCAGTCCAGCCACGATAAACGCTGTCATCAGTTGTCCGTTTAATTCATTGCCCAGCCAATCACTTTTGATAAATATGGAATCGGTTCCGATGAGTGGGATATTGGATCTGCCCATCACCACGAGGTTGACGGAATAGAGTGCGGTCATCACCAAAATGCCGGAAAGGAGGGCATCGATTTTCAGTTTGGTGTGGATGATGCCGGTGCAGGTGCCTGCCAGCGCTCCTGCGAGCATGCTTGCCGGCAGTGCCACAGCTACGGGAACCTGTTGCACCAACAAGATAGCTGTGATGGCAGCGCCGAGTGTATAGCTGCCATCGGTGGTGATGTCTGGGATGTTGAAGACTTTCATGGTGATGAAAATGCCCATCGCCATGGGTCCCAGGCACAGTGCCATCTGCAGAGCTGTCAGGTAAAACTGTATCATTGGATCGGGTTGAAGCCCTCCGGAATGGTGATATTGTATTTTTGGGCCATGGCAGGATTGTAAACCCGGTTGCGGACTTTCACCAACTCCCATGTCAGTCCGCTGGTATTGCCCTGCTTCAGCATTTGTGCAGCTTGGAGGCCGGACTGGTATCCCCACTGGTAGATGTCTGCTCCAAAAGCCGCCAGTGCACCTCTTTCCACGAGTCCTGCTTCGCTGGTCATGATGGGAACGTTTGCCGCTTCACAGGCCTTCACAATGGATTCGAAAGAGGCGAAGATGGTATTGTCTGGATTGGCAAAGAAGACATCAATGCCCTTTGACAACAGTGATTGTGTAACGAGTTGCACATCAGCCGAGTTGTTGACAGGCAAAGCAATCAGCTCTACTTCGTTTGCTTTGGCCATATTGGTGATGGCTTCAAGGGCCAGCACAGATTGGGGTTCCGACTGGTTGAAAACCACACCGGCTTTGATCTTTTCCCCTTTGGGTTTGATTAATCGTGGAATGAGTCCGAACGAAGTGTCGATGTAGGCGATGGTTTCCCCTACGCCAAACAGGTTGGCTGGCTCTTTGCCATCAGCGCTATTGATTTTCATTTTATCCGGGGTGTCGGCCACCATCATGAAAACGGGTATGTCTTTGGTGTTTTGCAGTGCCGTAATCGTTGCCAGGGTAGGGCAGGTGGCAATCAGGGTGGGTTGTTGACTGATCATGTATTTGGCAATCTGCGTCAAAGTGGGGATGTCTCCCTGGGCATTGCGGTAGATTACGTTGAGTGTCCCTTTCTTTTCATCAAAGCCGTTTGCTGCCAGTGCATCAAAAAATCCCTGTTTGGCTTTGGCGATGGTATTATCCTGAAAAGCATCCATGAATGCCACAGTGGGGACACCGGATTTTTGAGAGGCACATCCAGCCAAGAATATGAGGGCTGAGAGCAGGAGGGAAATTTTTCTCATGGAAAATGTTTGTAGTGTCAAAGGTACAATCTCATTCAATACCTTTAAGGGCATTAAAATCAATGGTATGGGACAATCCGGGCTGTTTAAACAGGTAATTTCATTCCTTTTTTTGCTTGTTGTGGTCGTCAGCCTTGAAGCACAAGACGGTCCAACAGAGGCCGGCATACGGCAACTCATGCAGGAGGGAAAGGCTGTGGGCCTTTCAGTGGCAGTGGTCAAAAAAGGGAAATTGATTTACAACCGGTCATTCGGAATGAAAAGCATTGAAGACAATCAGCCGATGACCAATGATTGTCTTTTTCGCATAGCCTCCATTTCAAAATCCTTTTCTGCCACATCCATCATGCAGTTGGTGGAAGCCAGAAAGCTGTCGTTGGATATGGATGTCAGTGATATTTTGGGTTTCAGGGTTCGGAATCCAAAGTATCCTGAGGTGGTGATTACCCTGAGGCTGATGATGTCTCACCTGTCTTCCATCAACGACAGTCAGGGTTATTTCACCCTCGATGCCATCAACCCCGATAAAAATCCCGATTGGGCCAAATGTTACAATGCCTATGCACCGGGCAAGGGTTACCAGTATTGCAACCTGAACTACAACATGCTGGGTGCTGTAATTGAAAAGGTTTCGGGGGAGCGGTTCGACAGGTACGTGAAAAAAAAGGTACTTGATCCACTCGGTCTTTATGGTGGCTACTATGTGGAGGAGCTGGACAAGTCCAAATTCGCCACACTCTATGCATACGACAGTGCGTCGGCTAAATTCATCGCCTCACCGGGTGCCTACCAGCAAAGGGCGGAAGTCATTGCAGCTTACCAAATGGGCGAAAGCACACCGGTTTTTTCCCCAACGGGCGGGATGAAGATCTCTGCAACTGATTTGTCCAAGTACATGGTCATGCACATGCGTTACGGAAAAAACGGTAAGCGGATCATTTCCGCCAACAGTGCCCGTGAAATGCAGACCCCTTTGTCCAGTGACGAGGGGTATGGATTAGCCTTGGAAAATACGGATAAAATGATTCCGGGCAGGATGATGGTGGGCCATACCGGTTCAGCTTATGGGTTATATAGTGCCATGTTCTTTGACCCCAAGGAAAAATTTGGCATCGTTGTGATTACCAATGGCTGTGATGCGCATTATGAGCAGGGATACAATGCTTTTCTCCGCAAAATGGTGAATCATTTGTACGATAAAAAAATCCGGCCATAAGGTATCCTATAGCCGGATTTGATGTCATTTCATTTCCTTGTTTTCAATACTACTGGTCCCAGCAATCCTGATTCCTGCAGTGGAGAATCAGGTCTGAAAAGAGGCATGGCGATATAGGTAATCTTTTTGGCACCGGGTTGCGCATCACCCACCAACCTGTTCACCCAGGAGTTGACCACTTTTATTTCCAGCTTGTTTTTGCCTGCTTTGAGGTATCGCGTTATGTCGGCTGCAAAGGGTGGTGTCCATAAAGTAGCCACTA
>JBDLUN010000047.1:0-11926 GCA_039805245.1 Bacteroidota bacterium | reverse complement strand
GACCTCACAGGGTTGGTTCAGCTAACCTGTGCACAAGCTTATGGATCTTTTGAGATGGTCATGATCGATACCAAATTGGGCAAACCAGTCAGAAATACTTCACAGAACAACGTGGGCAAATACAAAAGTGATTTCAATGCCATATGCAGTCCATTGCTGCCCAATATGTTCTGGTACAGTTACAACAATGCCATATCCAGGAAAAACATGATGGATATGTTTGATTCCATTCCGACTGGCACAATGGTGATCATGATGAATCTGGGTAATGCTGCAAGCCGTTTTGACAATGTAGCTGTTTGGCAGTCGGATACCCTGCTCTATGGAAAGGGGCAAAGCCTTTACCATAAAATGAAATCACTCGGGTTTCACTTGGTTGATTCCCTGACCCGTAAACTTCCCTTTCTTTTCATTGGTAAAAAGGGAATAGGTAACACATGGGAAGTGCTGGAGCAACAGGTGGGCCAACAAACCAGCTCCATCCTGAAATTTGCGGGAGAGTATGGCAGCCAGGGTGTTGCAGGAAATGATGAAACAGGGTTGATCGGTCCTGCACGCAGTTGGAAACAAATCAAATGGGCAGGAAATTCCCTTGATGTCACCAATCAAGATGCTGTGCTGCATCAGGTTTATGGGGTGGGTAAAAATTTTGCAGAACAACTACTGTTTGAGTCAGCTTCATTGCAAGTGGACACTGTATTGCAGTTTATCGATGCCAATGCATTTCCCTATCTGAAGGTCAGGCGATTGTATCGGGATACCACTTGGAATACGCCCTGGCAGCCAGATTACCTGCAGGTTGATTTTGAAAGTGTTCCTGAAGGAGCCTTGTTGAATCTGAACTTGAAGCAATGGACCGATTCTGTTGATGTAGGTGCCCCGCTGAAGCTCAATATGTCTTTTAAGAATATCAGTGACGCGGCATTCGATAGTGTTAGGGTTTGGGTTGGGGTGGTTGATGCAGGCAACAGGACTGATATCATTCTCGACACAAAGAAAAGGCCGTTAGCCCCTGGCGATACCATCCAATTGGATTATGTACTCAATACCGAAAAGTTGAAAGGGCAACAAGCGGTTTTAGTCAATTTCAATCCCGAGCTCGACCAACCGGAACAATACCTCTTCAACAACTATGTGATAAAGGGTTTTCATGTGGGTGCCGATTTAACACCTCCTGATCTGGATGTAACTTTCGATGGGGTTCGCATCATCAACCGGGATATCGTAAGCGCCAGACCGGAAATTCTTATGACATTGAAAGATGATTCAAAATACATGGCCTTGAATGATACGTCATTATTCTCCATCAAACTGAAACATCCTGATGGTTCAATCAGGTCTGTTCGTTTTGATAACGACACCCTACAGTTCATTCCAGCAGGGGATATCTCTGTTGGGAATGGAAACCAGGCCAAAGTAATGTTCAAACCACACCTGCAGCAGGATGGAACTTATGAACTGGTGGTGCGGGCCCGTGATCGCAGCAACAATCTTTCGGGTGCATTGGACTACAGTGTTGCTTTTGAGGTGATCAACAAATCTATGATCACCAACATGCTCAATTATCCCAACCCGTTTAGTACCTCAACAGCATTTGTATTTACTTTGACTGGGGCGGTGTTACCTACTCATCTGCGCGTTCAAGTGCTCACGGTTACTGGAAAAATCGTCAGGGAAATCTCTGGTCAGGAACTGGGCCCCCTTCAAATTGGGCACAATATCACTTCCTACAAATGGGATGGGAGGGACCAGTATGGGCAGCAGCTTGCCAATGGCGTTTATCTGTATCGGGTGGTTGCTGAAATCAATGGCACGCCAATTGATAAACTCAATAAGGAAGGTTTCGATACCGACCGGTATTTTAAAAGCGGATATGGAAAGATGTACCTGATGCGTTAATTTGCTGCAATGGATATGGCTGTTCAGTCTCCGGAATTCAAATTGCTTTTGTCGTGTTGCAGACTGCTTCCAACATCAGATGAATTGGTAGAGCGTGATATTGCCTTGGCTAAAGGAATTGATTCAAGCATCTTTTTGGCTTTGGTTGAACGGCATAGAGTAGCTCCAATTGTTTACCTGAATCTGAAAGATGATTTCCGCATCGAAAGCTCCGTTCGTGTAGCCCTTTTTGAACAATTCAACCGGAATCGGGTATTCGCTTTGCGCATGAAAATGTGGCAAAGCAGGCTTGAGCGTCTCCTGCTTCATGAACATGTGCCCTTTGTTTTTTTGAAAGGGATTCCACTTGCAGAACTGTATTACGGGGATCTGGCCGCCAGGCATACTTTGGATATTGATGTCCTGGTAGATAGGGGGGCTTTGCTAAGGGTGGTGCAGTTGCTTTTACAGCTGGGATTTCATCCTGCCCCGGATATCCGGATTTTTAAAAGTAGGCAGTTGGACTATTTTATAGCAACAAATCATGATCTGGCTTTTCACCGTATAGATGAGGGGTTTAACATAACCATTGAATTGCATTGGCGTTACCGGGGTGCTATGAAAGGGTTTGATCTTGCTACCGTTCGGCAGCTCGACAAGGTAGAGGAATTTTTGTATCTCTGTACCCATGGCACCGAACATGCCTGGTTTAGGCTGAAATGGCTTTTTGATCTGGTGCAGATTCTACAGAAAAATAAAATGGATTGGGTTGCCGTTTGCATGCGGGCCAAGGAACTGGATTGTCTCATGCATCTGGAAATTGCTTGGTTGGCTTTGAACAGGATTCTTGGTTTGCCAATACCATCCCCAATTGAAAAAGAGTTGAATGGGAAGGTGTATGACAGCCAGTTGAGTCATATCGCATTTTGCCTGGAATCTTTGGAAACTGTCAATGAAAATGATTGGATGCGGTGGCAACATCTACTATACCTGAAAGGCTTTCCCAAGCGCAGGAGTGGGTTCTATTTGGTCATGCGCTATTTGACCGGACCGGAAGATTGGAAGCTGTTGCCCCTACCCAATGGGTTGTTTTTTCTTTATTTTCTCCTCAGGCCATTTCTTTTTTTATGGAGGAAATTAACATTCCGAAAAATTGTGGGGATAGCGCTTACTGTGTATACCACTGTATCTTTGTAGTCTAATATTGTTGGATGCATACTTATTGGGCTTTTGGTTTGACAATCCAATCGGAAATTGAATTTCCTGAAATGCATCCATTCGTCTTAATGGGGGATGCTGATGTCCGCCTGATGGTTCATGGCGCCTCGACTGAAGCGTATGAATTTCCAGCTCATGAACGTTTGCATGATCCACAAGGGATTGGCCGGTATGTGCTCAATGTAAAAGGGATTGCTGCCTATGTTGTTGAGTTTGGCAATCAGATCAATATCCATCTCTATGATGGTGCAGATCCGGGTGCCGTCAGGTTGTATTGTTTGTCTAATGCATTTGCGGCACTACTTTACCAGCGTGATAAAATTCCTTTGCATGCTTCAGGTATAAAAATCCCATCAGGAACTGCTCTTTTTATGGGGGATTCCGGAGCCGGCAAATCATCGCTCTTATTGAAGCTCGGAACCATGGGTTGGAATATCTTTACCGATGATGTTTGCGTTCCAGTACAATCGGGAATCGGCAAGGATTTGCTGGTGCATTCATCCTATCCCATGATCAAATGCTGGCCGGATACCTTGGAGAAGATGAAGTTGGATTCCACATCCGCGCACAGACTTAGGTTGGGTTCAGACAAATTGGGCTTTTATTTCAAGGGTCAATTTGATTTGCGCCCCTTGAAGCCACAATTGGTTTTTTTAATTGAAAAATCCAATGTTGTTGACCAGTTGGTGATGAGGAGATTAAGTGGTAAAGAATTGTTTTCCCGAATGTCCATGCAGGTCTACCGTAATGAACACCTGGATTCTGTCGATAAAAAGGCTGTGATGTTTGATGTGCTGACTCAATTGGCGAAACAAACAACTGCTTATGCTATTGAACGCCCTGCCAGTCAGGATTCTCTTGAAGAAATGGCCTTGGCCGTCAGCCAGAAAATAAATGTGTAAATTGTAAAGTGTATGGAAAGGTATATTCAAAACAGGCAAGTGGTACAATCCAAAATAGGGGACGAAGTGGTTATGTTGGATATGGAATCCGGATATTATTTTGGGTTGAATTCCATAGCTTCAGTGATTTGGAACATGATGCAAAATGCCGTTACAGTAGAAGAGATTGTAGCCCAATTACTAACCGAATATGCCGTTCAGGAAAGTCAATGTTTGGCTGAAACACAAGAGTTGATTGGCAGGATGCTTGAGCACAAAATCATCACATGCGTTACCGGCGATTGAAATACCATGAGTTGGTAATTTTTGTGGAAGCATGGCTGGCATTGCATTGGTCGAAGGTGCTGATTTTGTTTTTCCCTTTCCAGAAAATTGCTGGAAGATTGGGACATCCCCAAAAGGAAACTCCAGCTGAGGAACTTAATGACACAGAGGTTGTGTTGTCCGCCATAGCCACAGCCCGTGCGGCTCGGTATGCCTTATATAGGACTCAGTGTTTTGATAAATCACTTGCAGTCATGATCCTATTGAAAAGGAGGAAGATTCCAGCAACAATTTATTTTGGATTGAAACGGGATACCGGCCTTCTTCAGGCTCACGCCTGGCTCCGATGTGGCAATAAAATCATCACGGGAGGATTGGGGCAAAGTCATTATGCTCCAGTTGCCTGGTTCGGTTCTGGGATTGAAAAGGGTAGGGGCGTATGACTGTTTTTGGGGGCATATTTCAAACAGGTTCGGGTAAAGTGAAAACCGACTTGGGTCATTTGCTGAAAGAAGAATATGCAGATGCCTTGGCTCAGATTGCGGTACTCGAGAAAGATCAACTGGTTTGTTGGGCTATTGATAAAAGCCGGCCATTGGAGGAAACCTATGATGGCCTGATTCAAGAAGCACAAGAGGGTAGGTACACCCTAGCCGGACATTTCAGGCTGGATTACAAGGATGTGCTTGCTGATAAATTGGGCATCAGACATGCCGAATTGGAAAAACTTTCAGATCTGGATTTGGTTCTGCGTGCATTTTTCAAGTGGAAATCCAAATGTGTCTTGCATCTGGAGGGTGATTGGGCTTTTTTTGTTCATGACAAGCAGGACGCAAGCATCTGGTTTTTCAGAGATCCTGTAGGATGCAGTGCACTTTTTTACTGCGAATTTGAAAAGCAGCTGATTTTTTCGTCAGACCCCAAGGTTTTCAGCAGGCTTCCCGTAAATTGGCATTTGGATCCGGAACAATTCTTCAAGTTGGGTTTGCATATCGGAAAACTTGATGATGGTAGGACGGTTTTAAAGGATTTGAAGATACTCAAGAAGGGTCACACAATTCGGTACAATGGTTCAATTGAAGTGGTTGCAAAACAGGAAATACCTTCACACGGCATTCCGGTTCGTTACAAGGATTTTGGCGACCATATTGCCAGGTTTAAAAGTGTTTATGCCGCATCGGTGAGATCAAGAATTGGTAAAGGTAATATAGGGTTGCTCCTCAGTGCCGGTTTGGATTCTTCAATGCTCTGTTATTTTATGGCGCGCGAGCTTGCATTGCGATCCCGTAAACTAAATACTTTTACCTCATATCCGCGGTTTGTAGGGTTATATCCGGAACACAGGCAGCAAAAGATTCGGGAGGATACTCCTGTAAAACGATTCCTTTCTTCATTCCCACATATTGAAGCATCCTATGTGGATTTCGCGGAAGCTGATGTGGCTGATGCATTTGGTTTGGAACCGTTCCCTGTTGTCAATGTGCTTGTGAAACCTAATACCTTCTGGGTTCAGGGGATTTATCAATTTGCCCGGGAAAAAGGTGTCAAGCATGTTTTTGCTGCCAAAATGAGCAATTATACCACCTCTTGGGATGCACCTTACATCGCGCTGCATTTTTTGTTCAATGGCCGTTTTTTGTCATTGTTTAAACACTTGAGCGCCATTGCACAAAAAAACTGGATCAGTTGGTTGAAGGCTTTTAAACATGAGCTGGCATTACCTCTGTTTCAGGAGTCGGTTCTTTTATACAAACGTTGCCAGTATTGGATTGCCGGGTGGAAGATTGTGCCCGGACTTCTCAATGAAGACCAGATGGATATCAAGAGGTTTGCCCGATGGGATTTCCGGACACAGTTTTTGCCAGGGTATACCTCCAATAGCAATCCCAAACAGCTGCGTTACAAGATTATCAATTCAAATTTGGATCACTTGGGCATTCAAGGGTATTTGGATGGTATCCACTATGGCATGGAGATACTTGACCCCACTGGAGATCTAAAGGTAATCAACTGCAGCCTTGGTTTGCCAGAGGAAATTTTTTATCGAATTGGAGAGCGCAAGCATCTGTATCGACAGATCATGAAAGGGGTGTTGTCCGAAGAGGTGTTGGGTAAAAGAATTCCCTATCCCCAAGCGTATGATATTGGGCTCCGGTTGATGGACAGCCCATCAACTCGAAAGCGGGTGGAAGCATTGGTGGATAATGAAGCCGAAAATGCTTTTTTGCGGGTTGAAGAAACAAAAGATGCTTTTGCGTCAATCAAAAAATGGGCTTTACTACCTCAGGCCTTGGCCAAGTCGGCAGCCATTTTGCGGATGCTCTCTCTGAAACATTTGTTGGACAAGTTTCATTTGCCAAATAAAAAACCTAAATTTACTATAGAAGAAAAATTATGAAAGAGTGGATCAAACCCGAAATGGATTTGTTGGAAATTAGCAAAACAGCCGGTGTTTGTCAGTCAACCATTCCCGGCAAGGTACAAGGATTGGGGGATGGAGACTTTCCAGATGACTGTTCCGTTCCTACATCCTAGTTCTATGGATGTATTTTCCTATGAGGTCAAATTCAAGGTTTACAGTGTCTTCAGCTTTCACATCAGCTATATTCGTATGCTTATAGGTATAGGGGATGATGGCAACCGAAAACCGGTTTTCTTCCAATCCGAAAGCAGTGAGGCTTATGCCGTTCACACATATCGACCCCTTTTCAATAATCAGGTTTTTGAATTGCTCTGGATAGGAGAAAGTGAATTTCCAGCTGCCACTTTCTTCTGTGACTGATTGGCAAATGCCGATACCATCCACGTGCCCTTGCACGATGTGTCCGTCAAGGCGATCGCCCAGTTTCATCGCCCTTTCCAGATTGATTTTTTTACCCGTGAACCATTGGCCCAGGTTTGTTTTACCCAATGTTTCATGAATAGCAGTAATTCTGTAATGATTATCTTGCATGGCGTCTACCGTAAGGCATACCCCATCATGTGCAACGGATTGGTCGATTTTGAGTTCCTGGTTGAACGGGGACTCAATCCAGGCTTCCATATTGCCTTCTTTGAATTGCAGGTCACGAATGACACCCATTGTTTCGATGATACCGGTAAACATGTAGAAAATTTGCACAAATGTCGGTATGAAAAAATGATTTTCCATTTCCATTTGGTGATTTCGTCAAATTGTGTATCTTTGCCCACCGAAAAAAGGAAATATCATGCTCATTATCGATTCTAAAGATTGCGAAAACATAGACAAAGCCCTCAAAAAGTACAAAAAGAAGTACGAAAAGGCCAAGACGTTGCTCCAACTTCGTGAGCGCCAGTCTTTCACCAAACCTTCAGTAAAGCGTAGGGGTGAGGTTTTGAAAGCCATCTACAAGCAAAAGATTTTCAACGGCACCATCGAGGCATAAGTCATTTGAAATAATTGTACAGGTAGTCATAAGGTTCCATAACTTTATGAATACCTTTTTTTATGTCAACTATCGAACATCCCTTATTGGAACGTTTTCAGCAATTCATCCGGTATGAAAAACGTTTTTCAATGCATACTATCAGGGCTTATTCGGATGATCTAGCTGCTTTTTTCAGCTTTGTGTCGGAGCAATTTGATGTTCAAGAGCCTGTGGATGTTACTCCGGCCATGGTCCGGTCTTGGATGGCGAGCCTGTCCCTCAATCAGATCCAGCCCCGGAGCATCAACCGGAAATTGTCGAGCTTGAATGCCTTTTTCCGTTTCGGACTAACCATTGGGGAGCTGAAAAAAAATCCCGTTAATGCCATTCCGGTGTTGAAAGTCAAAAAACGACTGCCCGCTTACATCGAAAAAGACAAGATGGAGCGATTGCTCCGGGAAACGGATTTTTCGGATGATTACAGGGGCCGGATGGAGTACCTGACCATCAATATGCTATATCAGACAGGTATGCGCGTAAGTGAATTGGTGGGGCTGAAAGAGACACATCTCGATCTCAACAGGAGGCAGATCAAGGTTTTGGGGAAAGGGAGCAAAGAACGCATTATTCCGGTGCATCCGGATTTGGTCGGATTACTTTCGGCATACCTAACTGAAAAAAAATTCAGGTTTCCTGCCAGTAACATTTCCTCCGTGTTGCTAACAGAAAAGGAAAAGCCCCCAACGGCAAGGCAAATTTATGATGTGGTGAAGAGAAACCTCGGTTTGGTAACCACAGCCGAACGCAGGGGGCCACACGTTTTGAGACACAGTTTTGCCACACATCTTGCAGGCAATGGTGCAGAGCTCAATGCTGTCAAAGACTTGTTGGGCCACGCTAGTCTGGCAGCTACCCAGGTGTATACACACAACAGTATCGAACGTTTGCGAGATATCCACCGCAAGGCGCACCCCAAGGGTTGATTTTACGTATTTTTTAAGGAGTTATATTGACTGCGATTGGTTTTTTGCGTAACTTAAGAGTGATAAGATTTTGATCAATAACCTTAAAGTTGAAAACCATGACCGTGAACGTACACACAGTGCATTTTGACGCCGACGCCAAGTTGATAGAGCATGTTGAAAAGAAAGTTGCGAAGCTGTCTCAGCACCACGACAGGATTATGCGCGTAGATGTTTTTCTGAAGCTCGACAATGTAATACATCAAATCAAAGACAAGATAGCGGAGATCAGGGTAACCATACCTCGCCATGAATTGTTTGTAAAGCAGAGCACCAAATCTTTTGAAGAATCATTTGATTTGGCGATGGATTCCATCTTGGTGCAAATAAAAAAAGCCAAGGAAAAGCAGCTGGCATAAGGCTTCCCGAAATATTATTAAAAAAGTGGGAACAAAATTTTGGGATTTGAAGATTTCCATTACCTTTGCATTCCCCAAAAAGGGGGTAGATCTTAAAAGTTTCTAGCATAACGGTAGGATTTCAAGCCAAGATGCCATGTTCTCATTTGCCAGAGTAGCTCAGCTGGTAGAGCAGCTGATTTGTAATCAGCTGGTCGGGGGTTCGAGTCCCTTCTCTGGCTCAGGTAAGATGAATGTGAGGGCAGGTTCCAGAGCGGCCAAATGGGGCGGACTGTAAATCCGCTGTCTTTCGACTTCAGTGGTTCGAATCCACTCCTGCCCACTCGTCCCTCATACCCATTGAGGCGTTGATTCTGTCGTTATGCATTGCGGGAGTAGCTCAGTTGGTAGAGCGATAGCCTTCCAAGCTATAGGTCGCGGGTTCGAGCCTCGTCTCCCGCTCAAAATGCCGCCTGGGTGTGCGGACAATCAAGCCGTTGTAGCTCAGTGGTAGAGCACTTCCTTGGTAAGGAAGAGGTCGTGAGTTCAATTCTCATCAACGGCTCATCCCTTGCTGGGAAAAAACTTTTGAATATCGTCCCAAAGTGAATAACTTTGCGGGCGTTTCAATAGGTAACCAAGTAAAAACAAACAAAAACGGATAACAATGTCTAAAGAGACTTTTAAGCGGGACAAACCCCACGTAAACATTGGTACGATCGGTCACGTTGACCATGGTAAAACCACACTGACTGCGGCTATTACTGACATCCTTTCCAAGAGGGGTCTTGCCCAAGCCAAGAAGTACGACGAGATTGACGGTGCTCCTGAAGAAAAAGAAAGGGGTATCACCATCAACACTGCACACGTTGAATATGAGACTGATGCTCGTCACTATGCGCACGTTGACTGTCCTGGTCACGCCGACTATGTGAAGAACATGATTACTGGTGCTGCACAAATGGATGGTGCCGTTCTTGTTGTTGCTGCTACAGATGGTCCCATGCCACAAACTAAAGAGCACATCCTGCTTGCCCGTCAGGTAGGTGTTCCCCGTATAGTTGTTTTCATGAACAAGGTTGACCTTGTTGATGATCCTGAATTGCTTGAGTTGGTTGAAATGGAAATCCGTGAGGAATTGACCAAGCGCGGTTTTGACGGTGACAATACACCAATCATCCAAGGTTCTGCTACTGGCGCTCTTGCCGGTGAGGAAAAATGGGTTGCCAAAGTAAACGAATTGATGGCTGCAGTTGACGAATATATTCCGCTGCCTCCCCGTCCAGTTGATATGGCCTTCTTGATGTCTGTTGAAGACGTGTTCACTATCACCGGTCGTGGTACAGTTGCTACCGGTCGTATTGAGCGTGGAAGGATTAAAGTTGGTGAAGGTGTTGAGATCGTAGGTATGCAAGAAGATAAGCTCACTTCAACTGTAACCGGTGTGGAAATGTTCCGCAAGTTGCTTGATGAAGGTGAAGCTGGTGACAATGCTGGTCTCCTCCTCCGTGGTATTGAGAAGAGCCAAATCCGTCGCGGTATGGTTATCTGCAAACCCGGTTCCATCACTCCACATACCGAGTTCAATGGTGAGGTTTACGTATTGAGCAAGGACGAAGGTGGTCGTCACACACCATTCTTCAACAAATATCGTCCTCAGTTCTACTTCCGTACTACAGACGTTACTGGAGAGTGCGAACTCCCTGCAGGAACAGAAATGGTAATGCCTGGTGATAACATCAACTTGAAAGTGAAGTTGATCCAGCCTATCGCTATGGAAAGAGGATTGAAGTTTGCGATTCGTGAAGGTGGTCGTACTGTAGGTGCAGGCCAGGTTACTGAAATCCTGAAGTAAGCAATAAGGTGAAGTATCCCAGTGGTACTTTCCGGAAAGCATAAATGACAAAGTACCTGGATACACATCCGGGTACTTTGTTTCTTAATGAACGGGCATAGTTCAATGGTAGAATAGAGGTCTCCAAAACCTTTGATCTTGGTTCGAATCCGAGTGCCCGTGCAAAACAAACTTTGTTTACCTTAGCGGTGAACAGGTATTTAAAAAAAAGCAGATGAATAAGATCCAGACATATTTCAGGGACTCCTACAGGGAGCTGATGGAAAAAGTGACCTGGCCCAATTGGCAACAATTGCAGCAATCCACTATGATTGTACTGGTAGCCACCTTGGTGATTACTGCTATCGTATGGGTTCTTGACTTGGGAAGCAGTTCCGTTCTGAAATTCATTTACTCACTGTACAAGTGATGGAAACCATGGAGACAACTACACAACAGGAAACCAAATGGTACGTGCTGCGTGTCATCAGCGGCAAGGAGAGGAAGGTAAAAGAGTACTTGGATAAGGATATCCTGCGTAATGGTTGGGACTCGGTAATCAAGCAGATATTCCTCCCTGTTGAAAAAGTATACAAAGTTCAGAATGGTAAAAAGGTTATGCGTGAGCGTAACTTTTACCCTGGATATGTAATGATTGAATGTGCCGGTGGAAAGCTGCATGATGATATCATCTCCGCTATCAAAAATACTACCAACGTTATTCATTTCTTGGGCAAGGAAAATCCGATCGCACTCAGGAAATCTGAAGTGAATAAAATGCTCGGCAAAATTGATGAAATGAGTGATGCCGGTGGTATGATTATGAGTGAACCTTTCATCATTGGAGAAACCATCAAGATTGTTGACGGACCATTCAATGATTTCAATGGGGTTATTGAGGAAGTTAACGATGAAAAGAAGAAGCTGAAAGTGACCGTTAAAATCTTTGGCCGATCAACTCCTGTGGAATTGAACTATATGCAGGTGGAAAAAATTTCCTAATACAAATCTTTATAACATAAAAAAGGGTAGCATTTGCTACCCTTTTTTTATGCGGTATGGTATGCTTATTCCGAAGCAT
>JBDLUN010000046.1:0-20448 GCA_039805245.1 Bacteroidota bacterium | reverse complement strand
CGGTGAAGTGCTGTTCCCCGGTAGTTTTGCCCTTGAACGCAGAGATGAAACCATTGGTGATGTGATTTCACGGGCGGGCGGATTGAATAAATTCGGTGCCATAGAAAATGCGCAGGTCTTCCGGAATGGTGTGCGGGTAGGCATCAACCTGGCCAATGCCAGTAGTGGATCTGCCAATTTCAGGTTGTTGCCAAACGATAGTTTGTTTATTCCACGCAATGATCCATTTGTGGAAGTAGCAGGAGCTGTTTACAACCCTCAACTACTCAAACACCAGAGCAACAGGTTCCGCTATTACATTTCTGCCGCTGGTGGTGTTAAACAGAACGGATCTTTGGGCAGGTCTTATGTGCAATATGGCAATGGCATCAATAGGAGAACCGGAAAATTCCTGTTCCTGCGTTTTTATCCGGCTGTCAAGCCCGGCAGCAAGATCATCGTTCCGGAGATTGACCGGAGCAACCGCGGACTCAATGCCGGCGAGCTGACTGCTGTTTCAGGTATACTCTCTGCACTGGTGGGTTTGTTGGCCATATTGAAATTGTGAGTTGAGAGTTGAGGGTTGAGAGTTGAGGGTTGAGAGTTATGGGTTGTGAGTTAACTGACAACACACAACCGACAACACACAACCGACAACACACAACTGACAACACACAACTCTTCACTCTCAACTTAACTCTCTAAACTATATAAACTAAATAGAATGAGCTCCCAAGAACCTGAATTTTCCATCGCAGACTGGATCGGCAGTAAAGCAACTGTGTTGCTTGGCCTGCTGAAAAGGCGGTATAAACTGTTGTTGTTGGCTTCCATTTTGGGTGCGGGATTGGGCCTTGCCTATAACTGGATTAAATCCACCAAATACACTGCCGAAATCACTTTTATTGTAGAAGACAATAAGAATATGGGTGGTGGATTGTTGTCGGCTTTGGGTGGGCAACTTGGCTTCGACATTAGCAGCCTCAGCGGGGGTGGGAATGGCATCTTGTCTGGCGACAATGTGCTGGAGCTACTCAAAAGCAGGAGCATGATGGCCCAATGCCTATTGACCCCTTACGCAGGAGACAGCACACTAACCCTGGCTGACCGATACGCCGACATTTACAAATTGCGCAGCCAGTGGGCAAAAAGCAAGGAAGTGGGAAAAGAAGTTTTTTTTGGGAAAGGTGACCGGAACGGCAGGTTGGAGGACAGTCTGCTCAAAGTCATTGTAAAAAGGATTGAGGAAAAACAGCTCAGCATTTATAAACCAGACAAAAAATTGGGCTTTTTCAAAGTGTCTGTCACCACCAAAGATGAGCTGTTGAGCAAACTGATTGCGGAAAGGATTATCAGGATCGCTACTGATTTTTACATCGATACCCGGACGGGCAGATTGAAGAAGAATATAGACAGGTTGCAAGGCCGTACCGACAGCCTAGAAGCAATTTTGAATAGAAGAACCTATTCGGCTTCGGCTGAAAACAGATTGATGCTGAATGCCAACCCTGCATATATAAACCAACCGGTTACCCTTGAAATCAGCGAACGCGAGAAGATCATGATGGGAACAATTTATGCAGAACTGATGAAAAACCTGGAGATCAGTAAGACCGCCCTCATCCAAGAAACTCCGGCTGTCCAGATTGTAGACCACGCCTCCTTACCCCTTGAAAATGACCGAAAAAAGTGGTATATTTATTTGTTTTGGGGCATTTTGGCAGGGTTTGGAGTGATGTTGATGGGGGTAATTGTGAAAGGGATGAGGGAAAAGGGATGAGGGATGAGGGAAAAGCCTAGATGAGTTTTTTTATTATCGCATAAATCATAATGCCAATTTCTTTTGATAACCCTTTTGCCTCATCATAGAGATCTGTAGATATAAAATTTAGTTCAAGGCCTATCCTTAATTGTGTTTGAATTTCGTATACAGATCCAAGTGCTATTGATAAAAAACGCCTATAATCAACTGCGGTTCTTCTACCATATCCCTCAGCAATATTGCTAGGCACAGAAATACTAGCTCTTTTTAATTGATCAGCAAGTGCAAATTTTTCTTCGTTCGGAAATTTACTGGTTATCTTGTAAATCAATTTCGTGAGTTCTATACTTTTTTGCCAGACCAATAAGTCATCAAAAGTTTTAATAGTTCCCATTTTACAAAATTAAACACTCATTAATTCTGCAAAAAGGTTAAAAAAACAGTCAATTCATGTATTTAAACATAAACTATTACCCTTATCCCTCATCCCTCATCCCTTATCCCTCATCCCTCATCCCTTATCCCTCATCATCCCCCTCACAACCTCCACAAAATCCCCGTCTGTAGCATGGCTGCTGGAAGATCTCCTGTATAATTCATCCCTCTGGTTTCGATATCAGTTTTTTGGAACCAATAATAGTTGTAGCTGTATTTCATGGCCAGTTGCGCGTTGAAAATCATGTTTTTCCATCTGTATTGCCCCTGGATGCGCAGCATATAGTCCACCCATCTTCTTACGTTGGGATCTAATGTGCCAAACAATCGTTCATACATTTCATTGTGTTGGATTGTTTTTTCAAGTTGAATTCCCAACTGTTTTCGGTCATCAAATGCAGTAACCCGCAACATTTGCATCGCTGAACTTGGACCAGCATAGGCGCCAAGCACTTCTCCCCTGTTGGTGAGCCCATGCCTAACCATACTGTGGTTGTACCAGGAACCTGAGTTTCGGATCATCCATGTGTTGGGTTGGATTTGTTTGTGGTATTCCGACAGGATTTCCCAATTCATTTTACGGGTTTTGGGAATGATTTTACGGAAGCCAGCGGTAAAGGCACGCGAGTGTTCCGGTTGCTGTTGGAGGTCCCGTACGGTAAAAAAGGCATCATTCCTCCCCCACTCTGCATACAGTTCAGCCTTAGCCTTGGTAAAAAGCCAACGGGCAAAGAAACTTGCCTGCTGGTCGCGATTGACCTCAACATTAAAGTCGGTGTCTTTAGACCTGTCAACCAGATCAGCAATTAAGAACCAACGCTTGGTTTCCACCAGCCAAGAAGTATATTCCTGAACTGAACGCATAATACCTAAACTCAATCCTTTTATAAATTTGGGCTGATAGCTAAAAACTCCGGCATTGATATAACGGAGTTCATTTTTCTTGCCTTCGATTTCAAAATTGACCCCAGTCTTGGATGGCATAGCAAAGCCAGAGCTGTCGAGCAAACCGGCAATGAGTTGGAATTCAAAACTGCCAATGGGTGTTCGCCATGGTTTGCACGTATTGAGCGTTGCATGCAAAAAACCCGGGGCATGTGATCCCATAATCAAAGGACTGTTTGAGGTGGGGCCCCACCAGATATTTTCATTGCTTACACCTAAAGAAACTGGTCCGGCATTGAGCCTTACACTTGAATTTCCCAATAAGCGGCGTTGGATGGGTTTATCACCGAAACGTTCCGGTGTGTCCGTTTCCGCCATGAAAAAAAGATATTGGAACCATGCAGCCTCCGTATGTTCCTGAGGGAAGCCTTTAAACGGAGTATTTTGGGCAAAAACCACCTGCGGTTTGGCTTGTATCGTCAAAGGCCCCAGCTTAAGGAAAAAGCCTCCGCTCAACAAGGACTGCAAACCCGTGGCAGGAATCATCGGACCATCATTTCCCTTGAAGGGAGAATTGGCAGCGTATTGGGTGGTAAGTTGCAGAGGGGTAAAATCGAGATAACCGAATTTTCCTAAGAACTTCAGTCCACGACCCAAAAGCGGTTTTTTACCGGCCATAGGGAGGATTGAATCCCAATCGCCAATTTTTCGGGGTTGGACCGGCCTTACATTGAAAGATAGATCTGATTCCAGTTTACCCATCAGTTGTGCCCTACGAATATCATCTTCAATTTGAAGATTATCCAGGGAAACTACTTGGGCTTTCAATCCACTTGATACCAATAGCATGACCAACAAGAGTGCCAGACCATGCCGAATTCCGTTCCACCAAGCATTCAATTTCCCGAATCGGCCTCGCAGTATGAAATAAATGGATACGGTTAGCATATAAAGACATTGGTAAATAAAAACTGAAGGCCACTCAAGCGGCTTGGTATATTTGCGGATGGTCCAAATGCGGTTACGCGCGTTGAGGTAATGTACTTTAGGGCTCACAAATCCTTCCTTACCCTTTGTCTTGGCTTTTTGAGACATTCCTGCAATATGGTAAATGACCGATGCCGGTTCAATCCACAAGGAGTAACCCGCTTCCCGAATCCGAAGAGAGAGGTCAACATCTTCGTGATAGATAAAATATTTTTCTTCCAAAAGTCCTACTTTCTTTAGCACTTCAGCTTTGATCATGAAAGCACATCCGGTAATCCAATCTGTCTTTTGAAAACCTCCGCCTTTCGCGCCTTGAAGGGTGTTATTGGCATGATGCACTCTTGTATGTGTTTTCGAAACGCCTATCCAAGTCAAATAAGTACCTCCGGCATTCCAAACCAGGTTGCGATCGTGGTGAAACATGATCAGGGGTTGAATGCCCCCCATGGTTTGATCTGCATCCATCCGGCTGAACAACGGCTCTAAAAAACCTGGCTCTACATCCACATCATTGTTCAACATCATGAGATAAGGATACCCTTTATCCAGCGCAAATTGCATGCCCAAGTTATTTCCACCGGTAAACCCTAAGTTTACAGGAGAGGCGATATGAATAACCTCATTGAAATGCTGTCGAAGTGTTTCTCCAGATTCGTCATTGGACCCATTATCGACCAGCACCACATCAAAATCTTTGAAGCTGCACCGCTTCAAGGCATTCAGGGTGTCGGTTGTCAGCTCCAGGCTGTTCCAATTGATAATGATGATGGCCAGTTTTTTCACAGGTGTTTGAAAAAATAACGGAGGGATATGTTTCCGGTATATTGATTGACATCTCGGCCGGAGATGAAATAGGCATCGGCCGGCTGGAACAACCAGTAATTATAATTCAGGCTTTTGATGGAAGACAACTGTGCATTGACCAAGAGGTGCCCAAATTGCCAACTTGCCTGCAAGGTTGCTGCATAGTCCACCCAATACCTTCTGAAATCAACAGAGTTCCGGAAATGGTAAACATAAAAATCATTATTGTTGATTTTCCGTTCCAGTGCAAAACCGATTTTATTGAACCCGCTTCTCCAATTGAATTCAAGAAACTGGCTGTTCCCGCCGGGGCCGGTTCCTGATCCCAGAAGCTGTCCTTCATGTGT
Source organism: Bacteroidota bacterium (assembly GCA_039805245.1). GTDB lineage: Bacteria > Bacteroidota > Bacteroidia > Chitinophagales > Chitinophagaceae > Pollutibacter. The sequence goes on along the minus strand of JBDLUN010000046.1, from coordinate 15,249 downwards.
ATGCCCCTGACGTACTTGGGGATGGAGGTACCAGCTCAGGGGTGCAGTGTTAACCAAAAGATCACGTTGATTTTGTATTTGCAGGTTGGTGATTTCTGCATTCAATTCCCAATAATATCCGGGCTCTTCTCCCTCTTCCACCTGAGGTTTGAACATTTTTCTGAATCCCCAAACAGAGGCAATGCCCTGCTCATTATTGACCATAAAACTCCGGAAATTCCGTTGTGATTGGTTCCATCCCCATTCTCCATAAATTTCTGCATGAGCGCCGGGAATACGGTATTTGAAGAAGAGGCCGCTCAACAACAACCCTTTCTCGGGCATATCAAAAATCACCTTACGGAATGGTTTTTTGAAAGGCAGCCAATCTTTAAATTTTCGGGTTTCAAATAAATACCTGTTTTCAGTCTGTTCAACACCCACAAACAACCCAGGAACCCACTTGGGCTGGTAGCTCAGCACAAAACCCTTCAAGAGTCTTTGGAGGTTGTCTTTTGCTTTGTATAATTTATTACCCCTGTATACCTTGAATGTGTCGGCTGGGGCAAATGGCTCATTGAAGAGCAGACCATAAAGTAATTCAAATTCGAAAGAACCGATATGGCTGCTGATAGGTTGGTTGGATTTGATGGCCAGGTGCGGAAACCCAGGTGCGTTATTGGATAGCAGTAGTGCGTTGCGATAACCAGGTCCCCACCATTTGTTGGCTGTGGAAAGTTCCACTGATAAAGCATTCAGGGAATAACGGAGGTAGGATTGTCCAGCATAGACTTTTTGTAGCGGCCTGACGCCAAACTTTTCGGGGGTTTCAATGAAATTGACATAGCGGTAATAATCCCTCCAGGTGGTTTGATCATGTTCTGTAGTAAACCCTTCGAATGGTTGGTTTTCTGCCAGCACCACTTCAGGCGACAGTCGAAAATCAAAGTTTCCTGTTTTACCAGACACACCCATGCTGATCAATTGCTGAAATCCGGGCATTGGCAACATTGCACCATCATTCCAATCGTACGGATGATGGCTTACATATTGTTGCCGCATCACCAGTTCGGTGGGTTTGAAAATCGATTCTGTTGTGTATCGGGGAGTTCGGTACGACTTGATTCTGCGTTGGGGAAAATGCAGCAAGTCTTTCCCATCCAGTTCAATATAGGTTAGCGTCTGGAGATTACCGTCGAGAAAAGGTCTGATAAGCCCTGATGCAGGTAGGCTTGTATCGGAGAGGAGCAGGCCATTGCGCTGGTAGGCTTCCATAGGATCACCCACCACCTGGGCATGCAAAGATGCATGCAGGTTGATTTGAAGCAATAGAATGAAAGCCATCGCCTTGAGGCAATGGTGTAAAAAGGTTTTAGACATTGGATCAGAGGTGGTTTTTCCTGTTGCGCAGGACGAAAAAGAGATAGATCAGCAAACTGATTGTCTCAATATAAAAAGGATAAAATCCCAAATATCGTGGCTGAAGTCCGAGGTGTGTGAACACAGCACCCGAAGCTGAAAAAAGTAATACAATCAAGCCAGCCAAAAGATAATCGTTAAAACGATTTTCCATCAGCAGTTCCATGATATTCAACGCGTTCAAGGCAATCAGCAACGGAACTAAAGAAATCATTCTGAGCAGCTGACCGGAAAGGGAAATGAATTCTGCTGACCGCTCTTTACCGCCCAACAGAAAAAGTTTGATCACCTCTTCAGAAAAGAAAAACAGAACACCTGCAGCAATTAAGGATAATATGGTGATGACCATATTATGCTTGTTACGCAGTGTCTTCCACTTGCCAAAACCTGTATGGTGGGCTGAAGTTGCAATGGGGATGAAAGAGGCATTGTAGGAGCTGACCACCAACCTGATGCTGCCAACTACTTTGTCTATGAACCCGTAAGCCGACAGGAAAACAGGGGATGCGACCCCAGATATGGAAAACAAAAACACAGATTGTTGCAAATGGACTGTCATATTATTGGCAACAACCGGAGCCTGCACTTTTATGGTTTGAAAAGTGACTGCATTGAATTGGAATTTGATATGTATTCCATCTCTTCTGCGAAGCATCATCAACATGAGTATGTTCAACAAAATCATAGAAATGCCCGGCAGGATGATTGCCAGTCCAACAAGTCCTGTCTCATTTCGGCAAATCCATATAAATGCGAAGGCTATCAATTTGAAAAGGAAATTGAAAAGCACATAGTAACGCATTTTTTGAAGGGCGATGAGGTAAAACAGGGGGCTGAGAAATTCTGCGATAATGAGGATAAGGCTCAGCAGAAAAAAGTGACCAAAGGTATGTGTGATGCCCAGCAGTAAAGCTACTACCATACTCAATACCATAGGGATAAGCCTGATAGCAAATGCGTTGGCATATATGTTAGCAAGCCGATTCCTGTCGCCATCCATATTGGCGCGCTGCAATTCAATGATGGTTGCCTGATTGGTACCAAAGTTCACAAAGATTCCAGCAAGCGAAGAAAAAGACAAAACAAGAAAATACGCACCAACAGCTACGGTTTCAGCATGGTTGATTAAAATTGGGAGCATCAACAACTGTGATACCAAGTTTGTCAGCTGCATGAAAAACATGCCGGAAAATGGAAAAAGAGATTTGAAGATATTGGTATTCAAGAGTGGCTTCAATTGATATTCAGCACTTTAATGCGCAAGCTGCCCATCGACCAAGATTCATCGCATAATGGATCAGGAACATTCGTCTGAACCAGGTTATCTCTGAAACTCAACACCAATCCGTCTCTGCTGTGCGGAAACGTTTTCACGATGCGGTAAACGGAGGTGATGGATTGTATGGCTGTAAAACAGGCACCACCAGTAATCATATAGGCTTCTGTAAGAGGAGGGTTGTTGATGATACCAAAATCACCTGGATATGATTGGAAAAGACAATACGCTGAGTTACAAGGGGAATTGGAAAATGTGGCATTAACCAGGGATGTTCCATCTGCAGACATATTCCAAAGGTCTGGTCCGTCGATACCGCCAATATTATTGCTGCCATCCCAACTGTCATGAAAATAAGGTTGCGCCTCCACTTGGATGGCATTGTGTTGGGGCAGATTTTTCAACGTAATAGTGAATCCACCTCTATTGTACCTTCCCACATAAAATTGACCACTAACATTATATAAAGTTGCACCGGTTGCATTATCCAGTTTCCCCCCCTTGAACTCATTGTCGTATACCAGGGTTTCTGCGGGAAACTGCTTTTCGCAAGAGGTGAAAAAAATGATTGCAAATGATAGGATGATTGGATATTTCATGATCAGTGTGATACGTTTTTAGACATCAAAACACTTGTGAATGTTTTGATGATGATTTGTGCATCAAAGAGCAGACTCTTTTTTTCGAGGTACTCCTTTTCAAATCGCACTTTCTCTTCAAGGGATATTTCATCGCGCCCATTGACTTGTGCCCAGCCGGTGATGCCGGGTTTCAGCTTTTCAACACCTGCAGCAACCCGAAGGGCCATAAGGTCATCCTGATTGTAGAGGGCGGGCCGTGGCCCCACAAAAACCATTTCCCCTTTGATGATATTGATCAGATTAGGTAATTCGTCGAGGCTCAGTTTACGAATGACTTTACCTATTTTCAAGAGATATTGGGAAGGGTCACCCAGGAGGTGGGTAGCAACGTTAGGGGTACTCTTTTTCATGCTCCGGAATTTATAGATCATGAAAAAAGTATAATTAATCCCTACCCTTTTCTGCTTGAAAAAAACAGGCATTCCATCTTCGAAAAAGATAAAAAGGGATACAAGCAAAAAGACAGGGGAAAACAATAACAACAGTAAAGCTGCAAAAATCCTGTTAACCATAGCGAACTGAAGTGAATGAAAAGAATGCGGCTGTAAAATATTTCAACTCCACCCCTGTAAAAGCTTTTCCACTTTGGAAACAGCTTTAGCCTTGGTGAAATGTTCCAAATAATATTGCAATGAATTGGATTGCATCGTTTGCCTTTCCATCTCAGATAAAGCTGCCGCTTTAATCACTTGATCAGCAAGCGCTTCATAATCAGCAGCTGGAACAACAAACCCACATCTGGCTTCCCGAATAATAGCATTGGCTTCACCATCAATCATCGCCAAAATCATTTTGCCAGCAGACATATAAGCCTGCATTTTCGCAGGTACCGTTTGCGAAATCATAGAATCCCCTTTGAGGGTCAGCAACATGGCATCAGCCTGACTGAAAAGGGAAGGCATATATTCAATTGGATGTTGCGGATACAAGTGCACATTATCCAATCCTAACTCTTCCTTAAGCGCAACAAGCGCTTCCTTGAAACGCCCATCACCAACAAAATTCCAATGTATATCTGTATGCCCTTTCAATATTTTAATACAGTTGATGACACTGGGAAAGTCTTGAGCTTCCCCCAAATTACCTGCATAAACAATATTGAAACCCTTTGGAAGCGATTGAAAGGTTTGCTGCGATCCGTTTGCATTGAAAACATCTTCTGCCCAATTAGGGAAATAAATGATTTTTTCTGGATTGATGTTTCTTTTGGCTATGGCATCACTGAACGAACGCGAACTGATGAGCAATATATCAGATGCGTTGTATAGTTTCTTAACCAACCGTTCCAACCAATTGATTACCGGGCCACTTTTGATGGGCGTTGTGGCGGTAATGCTCTCCGGCCATAAATCAAGGACCCAAGTCACCAATGGTTTTTTTCTCCTGTTCTTGTACCAAATACCAGGCAGGGCACTGGTCATGGGGGAAAGCTGTTGGGTGATGATTACATCGTAGTCGAATGCTGGATTACCTAACAGAAAAAAAACGGCCGAAGACAAGTAGAAAGAAAGATAGTTAAGTGCTAGACTGATTGCGCCACCTTTCCCCCTCGGAATGAGAGGTAGGCGGTAAACAGTTGCCCCACCAATATTTTCCTGGTATTTTTTGAAAATTCCATAACCCGTAAAAAACTTACCCTGCGGATAATTGGGCTTGCCAGTAACCACAACAACTTCATGGCCACGACCGACCAGTTCGAAGACTAGGTCATTGCCTTTGAAGTTTTCAGGAAAGAAATATTGCGAAAGGAATAAAATCTTCATGCTATCAGGACTTTTCAGACCAAACAGTCCTTTTGATATAGTCGACGTAACTGATGATGATACGAACCATTTTTTCAGAAACATTGGGCATACTGTAATCTTCTACCCGGCGGAATAAGCGCTCTGCTCTGTTCATGACAGCCAGCTGCTCCAATCCTTGCATGATCCTGTCGCGGTTGAAACCCACCATCATCACTGCAGTTTCTTCCATGGCTTCCGGGCGCTCATGTGCTTCACGGATATTCAATGCCGGAAAATTCAAGATGGATGACTCTTCCGAGATGGTACCACTATCAGACAAGACTGCGAATGACCGCATCTGTAGGGCATTGTAATCGTTGAAACCCATAGGCTTCAGAAACTGTATATTGTCTCTGGCTTGAAGCTGTTTGGATTCGAGCATCTTCCTTGTACGTGGGTGGGTGCTGACGATGATGGGATAACCGTATTTATCGCTAATAAGATTAAGGGTTTCGATGAACCCATTGAACTTTTCGTTGCTGTTTACATTTTCTTCACGGTGACAGGATACCACAAAATATTGCTGCTCATTCAGATTGAGTCTGGTGATTATGTCGGAAGCTGCTATTGAAGCTTGATAGTGGGTAAGCACTTCAAACATGGGCGATCCCGTTTTGATGATCCTGTCGGCTGGCAAACCCTCTCGCAAGAGATATTCCCTTGCAATATCGCTGTAGGTCAGGTTGATATCTGCGATATGGTCTACAATTTTCCTATTGGTTTCTTCCGGAACGCGTTGGTCAAAGCATCGGTTGCCCGCTTCCATGTGGAAGATGGGAATATGCCGTTTCTTAGCCGGTATGGCACAGAGGCAACTGTTGGTATCTCCCAAGACGAGGAATGCATCAGGTTTGATGGACTCCAACAGTGGATCAATTTTGATGAGGATCTGACCGATTGTTTCTGTTGCAGTGGCTCCAGCAGCATTGAGAAAATGATCCGGTTTGCGGATGGCCATATCGTCAAAAAAAATCTGGTTCAGCTCATAATCGTAGTTCTGACCGGTATGCACGATGATGTGTTCTATCGCTGGTGCTGCATCCAATGCTGCCATCACGCGGGCCAACCTGATGATTTCTGGGCGTGTGCCCACCACGGTCATGACTTTCAGTTTCGGGGTCATACGTTATTTTTTACTGCAAAAGATTTAAATGCAGGTTATACTGTTTCGAAAAAAGTATCGGGGTCGGTAGGATCGAAAAATTCATTGATCCAAAAGACCGTATAGAGTTCGTCCTTGCCGGTATTGGTGATGTTGTGGGTATACCAAACAGGCATATCCACATAAGCCGGTTCTTTACCTGAAAGGTGAAAATTCAATACCTCTTCGGTTCCAATTTTGCGCAGCTGGATAGTGGCCTCGCCTGCTATCACGGAAAACCTTTCAATCTTTCGGGTATGAAAGTGATTGCCTCTGGTGATGCCAGGATGGGTTGTCGAAAAAGATACTTGACCGCCCACCTGCAAGCGGATTAATTCTGTGAAGGCTCCCCTGTTGTCGGTATGTTGCGTATATTTCACAGGATATTTTGTTCCAGCATCTTCAAATGATCTGAAAGTATTGAACAGATTGATTTCAAATGGTGTATTCAATTCCGGAATGATGCCTTGTGCGTGGTACAAATCCCGGTAAAGGATGAGGTGATTGAGGATGGTGGTGACCGATGAGCTGCTGGTAGGCTGAACAGCCATGGCTTGATTGGAGCAATCCTCATCAATGACTTGCAAAATTACACGCACCAATTCACCCACATGAATCAGGTTCAATGTGGCATCAACATCTACACGGGGTGATTCACCATGGGTTAACTGGTGGCAAAAGGTTGCCACCACTGAGTTGTAAAAAGGTTTTCCAAACGGACCAAAAACATTGGGGATAAGCAATCCAGTAAAACGTCCGCTATGTGTGGCGGCCCATGCTTTCAATGCCGTTCGGGCATCTTTTTTGGAATTGCCATAATGGTTGTCCCTCTCCTCTTGTGTTGAAGAAGAAAAGATCACCTGGGGAGCAACACCGGTTCGAACCATTGATTCCACTAGTTGTTCTGCCATACCCACATTAGCAGCATACAATACATCCGGATCAGGATTCCTGTTGACTCCGGCGAGATGTACAATCACATCACATTGGGCCACAAATGCATCCAATGCAGCAGGATTTGAGAAGCAGTCCCTCTCAAAAGGGATACGGGTATATTTATCAGGATACAGACCCAGTGTATTGTAGAGATGGGATCCTACGAAACCACCCTGACCAGTTATGCCAATTCTTTTCATTCTCCGAGAATGTCTTTACGCACCATAGGTAATTTGAGTAGGAGTTGTTTCATTCCTTCAACATCGAGTCTTCCGGTATTGTGGGAATGGTATTCGTCGTGCTGGGAAACTTCCGTTTTGCCTTCCGAAAAATACTGTGCATAATTCAGGTCCCGGTTATCTGCGGGTATACGGTAATAGTCGCCCAAGTCTTCCGCTTTGATCATATCTTCCCTATTGACCAGGGTTTCATAGAGTTTCTCACCATGGCGTGTACCGATTACCTGAATTTTGCTTTCGCTCTTATAGAGTTCTATCAAAGCTTGTGCAAGCGTGTAGATGGTTGCAGCTGGTGATTTCTGAACAAACAGATCACCTTGTTTGGCATGCTCAAAGGCATACAAGACCAGATCCACTGCATCTTCCAAGGTCATCATAAAGCGAGTCATTTCCCCATCAGTGATGGTCAACGGTTTACCCGCTTTCATTTGCTCAACAAATAGAGGAATGACAGAACCCCTTGAAGCCATCACATTGCCGTAGCGTGTGCCACAGAAAATGGTCTTGTTGTCGTCGAGGTTTCTGGATTTGGCCACCATTACTTTTTCCATCATGGCTTTGGACATCCCCATAGCGTTGATGGGATAAGCTGCCTTATCCGTACTCAGCACAACCACTTTGCGTACTTCATATTTTTCAGCTGCCGTAAGCAGGTTGTCTGTACCCAGGATATTAGTTTTTACTGCTTCCAGTGGGAAGAATTCGCAGGACGGAACCTGTTTGAGTGCAGCGGCATGGAAGATATAATCCACGCCCTTCACAGCCGGTTCAACACTGGAAATATCCCGTACATCGCCTATGTGGAATTTCAATTTGTTGTTGTTCAGGAGTTTGCGCATATCGTCCTGCTTCTTTTCATCGCGGCTCAGAATGCGGATTTCACTGAAATGATCGGTGTGCAGAAAACGCTGGAGGACTGCATTGCCAAAGGAACCTGTTCCTCCTGTAATCAATAATTTCTTGTTTTGAAGCATAATGAGTGTTTGGAGTAGCTATACTTTTTGCATATTGTCGTTGATGAGCCGATCTTTCTCTTCCCAGTTGGGGTAGTTGATCAGCACGGCCTTGTAGATGCCTTTGAAAACAAACAGGCTGCCTGCTGCAGCGCCGATAATGCCGTATTGGTTAATCAGTTTACCAATATCCTGAAGCGAACCGGCACCTCCGAGAACTGTCATGGGCAAAGAAATCGACTTCCGAATTTTATCAATGATGTTGAGGTCATATCCTTTCATCATGCCATCCTGATCGATGGAATTGACCACAATTTCGCCGGCACCCAGCTCCTGCATTTTGATGGCAAATTCAACTGGATTTTTACCAGTACTTTTCTTGCCGTTGTGGGTATACAGTTCATAGCCGCCGAGCATCTTCTTTTTCACATCCAACACTACCACTACACTCTGGCTACCTACACGCTCCGCCATGGCTGTCACCAATTCAGGCGTTTGGATGGCTGCGGCACTGATTGCTATTTTTTCAACCCCTAGAGAGAATATCCGATGCGCTTGTTCAACTGTTTTGACCCCACCGCCATAACACAGTGGCATTCGGCACTCTGCTGCGAGGTTTTCAATCATTTTATAATCTGGTTCACGATTTTCCCTGGTGGCATCAATATCTATCACCATCAGCTCATCAGATTCCTTTTCATTGAAAATCCGAACGGCATTGATTGGATCACCAACGTATTTGGGATCTTTAAACTGTACAGTCTTGACCAGACCTTTGTCGTGTACAAGCAGACAGGGTATTACTCGGGGACGAAGCATGCGTTACAGGTTAGCGAAATTTTGCAATAATTGGATGCCAAAATGATGGCTTTTTTCAGGATGGCATTGGATGCCATAAATATGATTATGGTTGATGGCACTGGCAAACTGCAATCCATACGCCGATGTAGCCAGAACGTCGGCCTCTTCTGCACATTGATAATAATAAGAGTGAAGGAAATAAAAGCGTGCCCCTGTTTCCAAACCGTTGAACAAAGGGCTTTCCCTCACCGGTTTAACATCATTCCAACCCATGTGGGGGAATTTGGTGATGTGATTGATCGTAGCCGGATCAAATCTTTTCACTTCCCCATTGATCCAGCCAAGCCCGGGCATTACCCCCTCATCACTGCGGTTTGCAAGCATTTGCATCCCCACACATATGCCAATGACGGGGATTTTATCTACAATAACCGCTTGTTGCAAGGCATCACGCATACCTGACTCATTCAACCTTTGCATGGCATCATCAAATGCTCCAACACCAGGAAGAATAAGTTTGCTGGCGCGTTTTACCTCTTCGGCAGTAGATGCCTTATTGGCGGCGATCCCCAATTGCTTGAAAATGTTCAGAAAGGCATTGATATTACCTACTCCATAATCTATGAGACTGATCATCTGAATAGTCTTTTTTCCATTCCCAAGAAACGTTGTGCCCTCGCACCAAGGTCAATCAACCATTTCTTGTTTTTATAATCATTGAATGTCTTGTTTTCCCCTTCAAAAATCTCCTGCAATTCTTTAACGGAAAGATCAAGCTTATTGGCCACATATTCAAACTCTTGTTGCAGGAAATGATCATCCATTTCAGGACGGGAAATCCTGTCAATTGCCTCATCCCTGGTCATTTGTCCGGTGAGGATCAGGCTGGAGAAATGCGCCCGGCGCTTTTCATAACCGAACTTTTTGGGCATCCAATAATCTTCATAGAAACGCGTAAATCTGGATTCATGGTGTTTATGCTGAAACTTTTCCCAACCGAATTTGTCGAAGAGCAGTTGTTCAGCATCTTTTTTGATATATGGCACCAGGTTCAGTGGTTTCACCACTTTCATGCCATAGCGGTAACGGTAGTAGATTTTATAGATCAAAATATCCACGAGCGGGAATGACTTGAGGGGGCGTTTTCCAAAACGCTTGTGGATATCATGGAAAAGCATTGTATCGATTCCAGGGTATCCACCCCATTCCTCAGGCTCCCTGCAACATTCAGTTGAGTAGTTTGCACCAGTGAGGATGGTGCTGATTTTGTATTTGTTGGCAAATTTGTACAATCCCGAGAAGAAGGCCGCATCTTGCGGAAGATCTTGGTCGGCTATTTGTGACTTCAGGAAAGCAACTTGGAGGTCTTTCATCTCCTCCCAATTGATCACTTCTGTATAGAGGTCAAGGCCCAACCCATTGACTAATTTTTCGATGTTGCCAACGGCCTGTTGGGTATTCCAACCGGCGTCCACGTGAAAAATCAGCGGCCGCAACCCCATCACATCCTTGGCAATATAGGCGGCATAAGAACTGTCTAGCCCACCGCTTAAGCCCATGATGCAATCGAAGTCTTTACCCTTACCCTCCTTGCGGATTTGTTCCGCGGTTTGCATCAATTCCTTGTAACCCCTTTCATCAGTATGCCAATTGGGCAGGATCGTTTCCTGAAAATTATGGTAGTAATCTGAGATTCCGTTTGCATCAAAAATGATGTTGGGATCTGTTGTATCCATGATAGTTTTGGTACAAATCTGATAAGGTCTTGAAGACATAAGCTTGCTTATTGTTTTTATTGTATCAGGTTTTTATAAAAATCATACAGCCCTTGTTTGAAGAGACTGAAATCATAGGTTTTCAAGAAATGTTCCCGAAGGACTGCAGCATCGAATTTATGTTTGCTTTCTCGTAAAATAACCAATTTTTCAAGGAATTGATCCACATTGTTATAGGCGATTCCATATCCCAAGTGATGCTTATGAACCAGTTCATAAACGTCTGTTTGTTCAAAAGATACCATAACAGGTGTTCCCACCATCAGGCTATCATAGAATTTGGTAGGAATAGCATATTTATTGTTCAACGAAGCCGGATCATAGAGCAATGGCACAAAAGTGGACTCCCGCATGATCCAAAGGGCCTGGGTGTAAGGGATTTTGTCGAGGAAAGTGACATTGGAATGGCTTTTGAAAAAGGCTTCATCGTCCTTGTCCCGGATTACCCCTGCCACTATAAAATGAACCCCTTCAGGTTGCTGGTCGATTATTTTAAAAAAAAGATCTTTTCCGCGTGTTTCAGAGAAGTATCCTATAAGTGGAATGATGATACTCCCTTTGGGTATGGAATATCTTTCATAAATATCGTCGGTCGAAATCTTTGCATAACAATCCTCTGTTGAATTGGGCAGGATAAAATATTTGTCTGCAGGCATGCGGAACATGCCATAGTAGGTAAAAAACTGCCTATCAGGAAAAACTACACGGTCAGCAAGACGAATGAATATGTTATCAATCAAACGCAAAACCCAGGTTATGGCTGGATGGATAATATAACAAACGGCGAAATAGTCACGAGGATCGTAGACCACTTTGCACCTCCTATTGAAAAGATACTTATAAGCCAATGCCGGCATAGCCGTATAGAAATAAAAGGCACTAATGAAATCAGGTTTGTACGCCCTGATTTTCTTCAACAACCACCATTGGTAGAGCAAGGTTATCCATACCACTTGAATACTTCTTGGTGGCGCAACTTTAAGGAAAACCTCTTTTTCAATTCCGTCATAGAAGGGATCCTTGGTTTCCTTGGGAACACCATTACGAGCCCAATACAGGAATTTCAATTCAGGAAATAATCCTCTTCCAGCCTCCAAGACCCTCCGTGTTGCGGTTGTTGCATCATAATCATCGGGATAAAGAAAAAGGACTCTATTGGCCATTCTGACTGGATTCTGCGTTTAATGAAATGAATTTTGACATCAAGAACAAAAGGATAAACCCATTGCTAAGCATGGTACCAATTAAGCCTGCTGAATAGAGATTATAAATCAACAATGGCATGATGGCGAGTAAAACCCGATCACCAGATCGTATGGAAAATTTAATCAGTGAACCAACAACGAATGAAAAAAGCAATACACCAGTGTAACCAAAATTAATGAATGCCTCAATCACATAATATTGATTGGCATTTCCTGTTTCTGTTCCACCAAATTGCGTTTGATAAAGCAACCTTTCAAAATTCACTCTTTCTGCACCCGTAATAAATGCGATAACAGAACTCGAGCTACCCATCAAGTATTGCCCATTGAGATCTGTAAGAAAAACACGAACCCCATCCAATGCAGTAATGATGGGAACAACAGCAGCCCTCCACATGATTCTTTCAAAAGTATTGGTAGGTATATATAATATGGAGAAAAAATCCTCATCACGAACTACCCCGGGACCATTGAGCCCGGCAAGCACAAACATTAAAGATATAACCATTGAAACCCCAATCCCCCCCTGTATCAGAAAAAGTTTTTTGTTTTTTGATTTGTGATAAAGCACAAAAAAAAGAGGAATCGCCAATTTAAGAAAGTATGCTTTCTCCAGAAAAGAAATGCAATACATGAAAAAAATAAACGCATACACGAACCTATACCTGTACTCTTTCAAAAAGGCCAATGAAATCAGGTACGGCAGAATTGCTCCATTTATAAGACTGATAATGTATCCCAGTGATGCCTCCCATCCGGTTCGGGCTTTCAAGAAATCTTCCCTGTATTGGGTAAGCTCTTCTTCTGTGGCACCTCGTAGGGATTCAATCAGCGGAATTCTTGGTGCCGTGATGAATACAATGAATACTACCAGAATGAACAGGCAAAAAACCCAGAAGATGAAAGATGCAAAATCAAGCTTCAATTTGGGGAATGGCAGTTTTAAATTAAGCGGAAAATACAATGCAAGTGTATACCCGATGAAAGATAAAATCGTAATGTTAATCATAGCCGTTGCAAATACGGTATAATTTTCATACGCAAAAATATAGGGTATGAGTGCATAGGGGATAATGAAAACAAGAACGTACGCCCATGCGTAAACCATCTTATTCAGTCGTATCGCCTTCAATTCATTCATCCCCCGTGTGTTTTTTGATGGCTAGCATCATCAGCACAAAATAAAAGCCGTACATGATTACTTCATGAATAGAATAAATGAAAAGCAAATTGTTTATAGGCAATCCTGAAGCAATCAAAAATACTGATATGGTAGAAACAAAATAAACAGTCTGCCAAATGGCAAGGAGTCTTAACCGGTTTGTTACATAAAATACGGTACTGAGTGGAGATACTACAAACCTAACTGCTGTTCCAAGGGCAATAATTTGCACAAATTTACCGGCCTCAAGCCAGTTGGCACCAAAAATCCATCCAAAAATAAATTCTCCCCAAAAATACAGAGGAGTAAAAACCAAAAAAGAAAAGACAACAAGGAGTCCAGCTGTTCTCTTGAATGGTGTTATTAAATTCTTGTCGCCGGTATGCTCAATTTCTGCCAGATTCCTGTAAAACACCTGGCCGATGGCTACACTGATGATGGCCAATGGAGCGGTTAAAATCCGGGTGGCAAAGCCATAGCTGCCTACAATGGCGTTATCATAAAATCCTCTTAACATGAAGACCGGAGCTTGTCCGGCAGCTGTATTCATTCCGCTGGTGGGCAACATTAGTTTGGGAAAATTCAAATGTTGTATTGCAACCTTTTTCATGTCGACAATGGTGAAGATTTCATGGTGCTTGATAAGCAAATGAAAAAGCGGGATGATGGAAAATAATCCCCCCACCACATACCCCAATACCAATCCATATTTTTTAGCACCCAACCAACCCAATAGCAAGCTGACGCCAACAATGGCAAGGCTCTGGGAAATTCGGCATATGTTTAAAATCAAATATCCTTTTTTCCTGTTCAACCAGTAGTTCAAGCCCTGGAATAGGGCATTGAATAGTATTCCCAATGGAATTAGCAGGATATTGCCATCAATAGAATCATGAAGCTTTATTCCGGAAAAGCGGAATATGGCAATAAAGAATAATGATACAGCACTTACACATATGGCAATGGTGATGACCAAGCCTAACAATTGGAATGCCTGGCGGTCAGATCGGGGCAACACGATAGCCAATTCATACAACCCGGTTGCCACCATAGTAGCAATCGCAACCGTTGCCGTGAAAAAAGCGAGATCCCCAAAATGCGTAGGCGTATAAATTCTGGAGAGTATTGGACTGAAAAGCAATGGAATTGCCTGTGCGATGCCACTTCCCATAATCAGGAAAACAGCATTTTTGACTTGGGTAACCTCTCCTTTACTTTGGGGCAGTGAACTCACGATTGTGCATAGATCCTTTCAATAATATCCACCACCTTCAATCCTTCGAGCGCGTTTGTTGTGATGGAATCTCGTCCTTTCAAAACATCAACAACATTGGCAATTACATAATTGTGGTTTTGTGCTGAACCTTTATAGGCGCCATAATCATTTCCAGGATTGGTGGGAGCCAGTTCCGGCATGGTATAATCCTTGATATGGCAATATTCAACCTCATTCATGTATTGGCCACCAATCTTTACACTACCATTTTCTGCAACAATGGTCATGCTGCTCTCCATATTCTGGTTCCAAACAGACGTGGAATAATTGATACATCCCATTCCTCCATTGACAAAATCAAAACTCACAAACCCTGAGTCTTCAAAATCGGTCAATGTAGCATGGTTGAAATCCCTCAACCTGGACTGAATATTTTCAATATCCCCGAACAACCAATAGAGTATATCAATGAAATGTGAAAATTGGGTATACAGGGTTCCGCCATCGAGTTGTTTATTGCCATGCCAGCTGTCTGGCTTGTAATACCGGTCGTCTCTGTTCCAATAACAATTCAGTTGCACCATAAATATTTTACCCAACATGCCAGACTCAACCAGATCTTTGATCCACTGTGAGGGGGGGGAATACCTGTTTTGCATCACTGCAAAAACATGCCTGTGCACATGCAATGCCTTGAAAATAACTTTTTCCGCATCTTGCTT
>JBDLUN010000045.1:0-2534 GCA_039805245.1 Bacteroidota bacterium | reverse complement strand
TGTGCACCCAGGTGATGAAGAATATCTTTTGTTTTCATCAGTTTCAGCTCCAGTTCTTCATGCTGTTTTTTGAGTTTATTTTCAAAAACAGTTGAGGGTGTATAATCTGAAACTGCGGCTGACATGATGATGATAGCTGCATCTTTTGCATTTTCCATCACCACACTGAACATCTCCTGTGCGCTGGTAACTTTTTCCAGTTGAATGCCTGAATAGGCTGGAGTTATTGGTGATGGTCCGCTTACCAGCGTAACATCAGCGCCCTTTTCGTAAAAGATTGCTGCAAGGGCATAACCCATTTTTCCGGAGGAGTGGTTACCGATAAAGCGAACAGGATCAATAGCCTCATAGGTTGGACCTGCTGTTACCAATACTTTTTTACCTGCGAGTTCATTTCCCCTGAAATAGTTTTCTCTGATAAATCCAATGATTTCTTCTGGTTCGGCCATCCTTCCTTCGCCGAATAAGCCACTTGCCAGTTCACCGTTTCCAACCGGCATGGTGGTTACCTTATCGTTTTGCAAAAGGGCCAGGTTTCTTTTGGTGGAAGGGTGATGCCACATGTCCTCATCCATGGCAGGTGCCACCAGTACTGGGCAGGTGGCTGACAGGTAAACAGCCAGCAACAGGTTATCACACTGCCCATTGGCCATTTTGGATAAAGTATTGCAGCTGAGTGGTGCGATGACGAATAGGTCGGCCCATCGACCCAATTCCACATGATTGCTCCAGGAATCTTCATCACTCAGTTTGTATATGGCTTTATTTTTGGCTAGTGTTGATAGCACCAATGGTGAAGCAAATTGTGTAGCGGCTTCGGTCATGACTACCTTTACTTCCGCACCAGCTTTTACGAGCAACCGAACAAGGGATATTGTTTTGTATGCGGCAATGCTGCCAGTTATCCCGACTAGGATTTTTTTGTTTGTTAACATGGGTGCAATAATAATAGAAATTGAAGGATTTTCATTTCATCTAATCAATCATTAAATCATTAAATTGGGTTATCTAAAAATTCAATGGCATGTTTCGGAGATTATTTTGGCTTTTTATATGTGGAATACCTTCTCTTTTTTTGCAAGCCCAAACCGGTTTGATAAAGGTCAGTCCGAATAATCAATA
Organism: Bacteroidota bacterium; assembly: GCA_039805245.1. Lineage (GTDB taxonomy): Bacteria > Bacteroidota > Bacteroidia > Chitinophagales > Chitinophagaceae > Pollutibacter. The sequence continues at coordinate 1,412 of JBDLUN010000045.1, read as the reverse complement.
TTTGACTTACGATGATGGCATGCCATTCTTCTGGTTGGGGGATACAGGGTGGGAACTTTTTCACAGATTGAATTTGAAAGAAGCGGAAGTTTACCTTGAAAACCGTCGATCTAAAGGTTTCAATGTTATACAAACTGTTGCTTTGGCAGAGTTCAATGGCTTGGATGTGCCCAATAGGAATGGGGATTTGCCCTTTAACCATCTGGATCCCACCAAGCCCAATGAGGCTTATTTCAAGTTCATGGATTCTGTAATCCTCATAGCAGGAAACAAAGGAATGCATGTTGGATTGTTGCCTACTTGGGGCGACAAGGTTACTGAAAAATGGGGGGCAGGACCTGTAGTTTTCAATGATAAAAATGCTTACCAATATGCCTATTGGCTGGCGAACAGATACAAGTCCTTTGACAATATCATTTGGATATTGGGTGGAGATCGGCCACCGAAAAGGGATTCATCAGATTGGACCTCCATATGGAGGTCAATGGCGCAGGGTATTAATGAGGCCACGGCAGGAAAGGCATTCATTACCTACCATACATGGGGTGGTAAATTGTCTACCAGTCAGCATATTCACCAGGAATCTTGGCTGATGATGAATTCAATGCAATCAGGTCATGGTGGAGGACGTGATGTTCCTGTATGGGAACTTGTTCAACGAGACCGTTCCTATCTACCCACAAAACCGACATTGGATATGGAACCCAATTATGAGGATCATCCAGTCAACCCCTGGCCAACCTGGAATCCAGCCAATGGTTATTTCCGTGATTATGATATCAGAAAACAATGTTACAGATCTGTATTTTCAGGTGCAGCAGGGGTAACTTATGGACATCATAGTATATGGCAGTTTTGGAGCCCGTTGGAAGAGAAGATTAATTTTGCAGACAGATACTGGACAGAAGCTTTGGATAGGCCAGGAGCATACCAGGTTGGTTACCTCAAGCGTTTGATTCTTTCAAGACCAAGTCTGGAACGTGTACCTGACCAATCAATTATTGTTTCCGGTCAAGGTGTGGGTGGCGAATATGCTACAGCATTCAGAGATTCAGCTGGTACATACCTGATGGTCTATTTACCTGTTGGCAAAACAATTGATATCAGTTTGGTCTCCATTAAGGCCAAAAAATTGGCATTGACTTGGTTCAATCCCCGTTCTGGAACGTATGGCATTCCTGAAATTGTAAAAAGACGAGAAAAGCTGAGCGTTTCTCCGCCTGTTCTGGGCGGAGAAAGTGATTGGGTACTGGTGATTGACCGGCATCAATGATTTCCTTCCACAAACTGTTTGAAGCTGTTGAGGATAGCTTGCCAGCCTTGTTGCTGATCTGCTGCGGGGTTTTGGTTTTCAGCCTCAAAAGTTTCAGTTACACTGGTAATACCATCTTCTTCCATAAAGCTGATTCCAA
>JBDLUN010000044.1:0-10010 GCA_039805245.1 Bacteroidota bacterium | reverse complement strand
AAAAACCAATCGGTAAAAACCCCAGCTTCAATACAGGCATCAATCACCTGTTTATTGGTTTCCCAGGACCCCAGATCAACTGACATAAGCAAACCAGCCGACCGGAAACCCTTTATCAAAGGGTGTTTCAGCCTTTCTGCAAATAAAGCTGACTTTTCCGCAACGGCTCCAATCAATCCCGAATCCTGTAAAAAATCGAAAGCGGCAAGTCCCGCTGCACAACAGACCGGATGCCCCCCAAAAGTGGTGATATGTCCGAGGACAGGATTGGCAGTAAAAGCATTCATGTTTTCGGTACTGGAGATGAATGCCCCAAGTGGCATACCTCCTCCCAATGCTTTTCCGAGCAATAGGATATCCGGCACAATATCCACCTGCTCAAAAGCAAAAAGGGAGCCTGTCCTACCCATGCCGGTCTGAATCTCATCCAGCACCAACATTGTTCCTGTTTCATTGCAACGTTCACGCAAGGCTTTCATCCATTCCGGAGCTGGCACCATTACGCCTCGCTCAGCTTGTATGGGTTCAGCAATCACACAGGCAGTATCGCAATCGATGGCATCCAAAGCAGTGATATTGTTGTGTTCCAAATGAACTATGCCAGGCAACAACGGTCTGAATGCATTACGCCAATACTCACTGCCCATCACACTCAATGCCCCTTGTGTAGATCCATGATATGATTCATGGAATGCAACAATCTTATGCCTACCGGTAATGCGTTTTGCCAGCTTCATGGCACCTTCGGTTGCCTCCGTTCCTGAATTCGTGAAATAAACAGACTGCAACGCCGGAGGAAGATGTGCTGCGAGCATTTGGGCATACTGAACCTGCGGCGACTCTACTAGTTCCCCATAAACCATGAGGTGCATATATTGCTCAGCCTGCCGTTTGACGGCTTCCACCACTTTCGGATTGCTATGGCCTACATTGCACACGCTAATGCCGCTGATCAGATCAAGATAAGCCTTCCCCTGCTTGTCCCACATGGTGCAGCCCTCAGCCCTCACCATCTCCAGGGCAAGCGGTGCATCTGAAGTCTGTGCAACATGTCGCAGAAAAAGTTCACGCTGGTTCATGAAAGCAAAGTTCCGCTTTATGCAATAACTTCATGCAAAAAATATGCCCGTAATCCTCCCGGTAAGGGGTATTTCCCCAGTCATCCCTGAAGATGTTTTCATCGCACCCAATGCAACTGTTGTTGGAGATGTTGTGATGGGCGAATCCTGCAGCATCTGGTTCAATGCTGTGGTCAGGGGAGATGTCAATGCCATCCGCATGGGCAACAAAGTCAATATCCAGGACAATGCTGTCATCCACTGCACCTATGAAAAACATGCCACAACCATTGGTAATAACGTGAGTATCGGACATAGCGCTATAGTTCATGGTTGTAAGGTAAACGACAATGTTCTGATTGGCATGGGTGCCATTGTGATGGACAGGGTTGAAGTGGGCAGTAATTCGATAGTAGCAGCAGGTGCTGTTGTGTTAGAGGGAACCATTATCCCACCTGGATCGGTTTTTGCAGGCGTACCTGCCAAAAAAGTCAAGGACATTTCCCCCGAAATGGTCAGTGGAGAAATCGAGCGGATCGCCAACAACTACACCCTTTACAGCAGCTGGTTCAAGTAAACTGCTCACCAGGATTTTTCGCGGATGCTGTCCAGAATGGTACAATAACTGACATACCGCTCTTCGTGTATGCTGCCCTGAATGACAGCTTCCTTAATGGCACAGCCGGGCTCATTGATGTGCATACAATTGTTGAATTGGCAATCCTGCAACAAGGCGCGCATTTCAGGGAAAAAATGGGAGAGCTCTGATTTATCAATATCTGCAATGTCGAATTCCCGCATGCCAGGGGTATCTATCAACTTACCGCCATCGGGCAAGTCGTACATTTCGGCAAATGTTGTGGTATGCATCCCTTTGCCGCTCCAATCACTGACCTCACTTGTACGGATATGGGCATCATCCAGGATTTCATTGATGAGGCTGGATTTGCCAACCCCTGAATGTCCGCTGATCAGGGTAACCCTGTTGTGTAGCGCAGATCGCAATGCTTCCAGGCCTTGTTTCTCCTGAACGGAAGTGAGCAGAACCTTGTAGCCTACTGCCTCATACATGGTTTTTCGGTCTGCAAACAGCGCCTGTTCCTGATCTCCATAAAGGTCTGACTTATTGAATAGGATGATTGCAGGAATGTGAAAAGCCTCGCAGGTTACCAAAAAGCGGTCGATAAAACCCACAGAGGTCCTGGGCTCCCGGAGTGTCGCCACCAGCAGGGACTGATCAAGGTTGGATGCAATGATATGGTGCAATCTTCTGTTGGCAGGTGATATCCTGTTGACATAATTCCGCCTGGGGAACAACGTGTGGATCATGACCCTGTTTTCCAGCTCATCCTCCATATCGAACTCTACTTCATCACCAACAGCAATGGGGTTGGTCGATGTCATACCGTCTATCTTAAAGCGACCCTTCAGCCGCGCTTTATAGGCCGAACCTTCAGCGGTCTTCACCACATACCAACTTCCGGTGGATTTATATATAACTCCTCTCATGAAAGATATTTTGCAACAATCGGTACCCTTCTGCCCACTCCAAATGCTTTTGTACTCACCCTGATGATCGGGCAAAACTGATTGCGCTTGTATTCGTTGCTGTTGACCATCTTCAAAACCCTATTGACCAGGGCATGATCAGCTCCATTGCTGATGATGGCACCAGGACCCATTCGGCGTTCAATATACTGATACAGGATTCGGTCGAGTTCATCATACTCTGGCAGACTGTCGCTGTCTTTTTGATTAGGCCTCAGTTCCGCCGATGGTGCTTTTGTAAGGATATGGGTTGGAATCAATTCCCCATATTCATTCAAGTGTTGTGCAAGGGCGTAAACCTGTGTTTTGTACAAATCCCCTATCACACTGAGACCACCAGCCATATCCCCATAGAGGGTTCCATAACCCGTGGCCAATTCACTTTTATTGGATGTATTGAGGAGTACATGTCCGAATTTATTGGCTATCGCCATGAGGATATTCCCTCTGCTGCGGCTCTGGATATTCTCTTCAGCCAACCCGAAAGGTGTACCCTCGAAAAGGGGTTCGAGTGACTGCAGAAACTGTTCGTAAACCGGTTGAATGGGCACGATATGATAGGGATTACCCAGATTCTTACTTAGTGCTATGGCGTCATCCACGGAATGCGAACTGGAAAATCCGGAAGGCATCAACACAGCAGTAACATTGTCTTTACCCAATGCTTCTACAGCAAGTGTAAGAACCACAGCTGAATCGATGCCCCCACTACTGCCCAAGATGGCCTTCTTGAATCCCATCTTGGTAAAATAGTCTCTTATACCCAGCACCAAGGCTTTCCTGATTTGGGCAATATTGGGAGCAGCAGTGAGATAACGGATAATGCTATCGGGGTCGTTGGCTTTGGTTACGCGCATGTCTGCACCCATCTGCATCTGATGGTATGTTTCTCCGCCAGACAAACCAGGATACAAGGAGCCCACATCCACTATACAATGATCTTCCTTGAAAAAGGCCAAATCATGCACAACCTCGCCCCTAACATTGCAAGCCATACTGCCTCCATCAAAAACAATTTCCGTTTGGGCGCCCACAGCATTGCAGTAGATCATGGGTAGCTGATACTTTTGAACATTACGCTTTACCACTTCCAACCTATCTTGGTCGTGGTCATAATCAAAAGGAGACGCCGATATGTTGATCATCAGATCGGGCTTTTGCACCACCAATTTATCCATAGGACATATGGTATACAGAGGATTGTCCCCCAAATTCCAGATATCTTCGCAGATAGTCAATGCAATTCTGATACCTCGAAAAATTATAACCTGCCAGCTGGAAGCCGGTTCAAAATACCGGTATTCATCAAATACGTCGTAATTGGGCAAAAGGGTTTTGTGGACCTCCCCGTAAACCTTCCCCTCATAAAGGAATAGCGCAGCATTGAGTAGATCTTTACCCTGTTGTTGTGGATTCCTGACAGGCGTACCAAGAATCACACCTATACCATGAGTATGTTTGGCAATCTCTGCTACAGTATTTTCACATTGGGCTATGAAATCACTGAATTCCAGAAAGTCGCGCGGAGGGTATCCGCAAACGGACAATTCAGAAAATACAACCAGGTCTGCGCCTTCGCTTTTGGCCAAGGCAATGGCTTCAAGCATTTTTGACTGATTGTATTCGAAATTTCCAATATGATAATTCTGCTGGGCAATGAAGACCTTCATGGGGCAAAATTGGGAAATAAACCTGAAAGTTCTTTAAAAACAAAGTTGAAGCAGGGCTATCTTACCGATTATCATAATTTTGATATTCCATAACCAATACCACCATGATCCGCAATTTGATTCACAAAGTTTTTTCCATTTCTTTCATTGTTATTATCTGTTGCACAGCATGCCAGCAAGGGCCGGAACGCCCTGATGTTTCCAATATAACGGTGAATCTGGATGTAAAAAGGTTTGAAAAGGAATTTTTTGCCCTGGACACCAACCGTTTGGATGAGGGGTTTGAGGCAATGCGCTCATCAGCATACCATAATTTCCTGATGGATTATACCGGAAAAATCCTGGGATTGGAGGGTGTTGATACCGGCAACTGGAATCTTGTAATCAAACAATTCATCCGTGACTATAGACCCATCTATGATTCCACTGTAGCGTTGGATAAAGAAGTGGACAAAGCCGGACAAGAGCTGAAAATGGCATTCCGGTATGTCAAACATTACTTTCCAGCATATAAACTGCCAGAACAATTCATCACTTTTGTAGGGCCGTTGGATATGTTTGCTTACGGGTCAACAGGGGGATCAGGTGAAATCATCACCAGTGTTGCCATCGGTGCCGGGCTTCAGCTTCACCTGGGAAGCAATTCAATGGTCTATAAAAGTGAGGCCGGCCAGCAATTATACCCGGAATACATATCCAGAAGATTCACCGCTGAATACATTGTTGTCAACTGTATCAAAAACATCATCGACGATATTCACCCACCGTTGAAACCAGGAGCAAAAATGATTGATATCATTGCCGATCACGGGAAACGCATGTATTTGTTGGATCTGATGCTGCCCGATACACCCGATACGCTCAAGCTGGGTTATACTGAAGTGCAATTGAAAGGCTGCGAGGAGTCTGAGGGATTCATCTGGAACTATTTCACAGAGAATAATCTTCTTTTTGAAACCGATTTGATGAAGACCCGGTCTTTCTTGAACGACGGACCTTCAACCCCCGAATTCGGACTCGGTTCACCGGGATTCATTTCACTTTTTACCGGACGGCAGTTAATCAGGGCGTATATGCAAAAAAATCCAAAGACAACAGTCGATGAACTGCTGGCTTTGGATGGTCAAAAAATTCTTGCCGGGTCTGCTTACAAACCACGCTGATATCAGGGGCGTTGGCCCATTTGGTGCATAAACCGCACATGGGAAGCTATCGCTGCTCTGGTGGAGGGGAAATAGATGTAATGCAAATCAAACTTCTCGCATGTTTCCCTAACTATCTTGCTGATGGCCGGATAATGAATGTGGCTGATTCTCGGGAACAGGTGATGCTCAATCTGGTAATTCAATCCGCCCACAAACCAGGTTACCAATTTGTTGGAGAAAGCGAAGTTGGCAGTTGTTTTCACTTGGTGGATGGCCCATTCATTTTCAATTTTAACTGGATCAATCCCCGCAGTTTCAAATTCGGCATGTTCCACAACATGAGCCAGTTGAAAAACCAATGCAAGGGTCAGTCCCAATGTACCTTGGCTGATGACAAACCCAATCAACCAACCTTGCCAACCTAACACCATAATGGGCAATACAATATAGAAAGCAATGAAAAACAATTTACCCGCCCAAAAAATGATATGATCGGCAGGTTCCATTTTTTTCAAAGGAGTCGTGTATATTTTCTTGGAAAAATACTTGATGTAATCCATGAAAAACATGAAAAGGGAAGTAAACCCATAGAGCACGAACATGTAAGTGCTTTGGAATTGATGCATGGGTTTCCAAGGCTGTGAGTTGCACTGCCTCATGAAAGGCATGTTGTTGATATCATCATCCACACCATCCACATTGGTATAGGTATGGTGGATAATATTGTGCTTTAGTTTCCACATGAATGCATTACCACCCAGGAAGTTATTGGTGAGCCCGAAAACCTCATTGACCCAACTTTTGGTTGAAAAGCTGCCATGGCAGGCATCGTGCATCACATTAAATCCGATAGCGGCCATATTGAGGCCAAATATGAACCAAATGAAAGATGACAATGCCCAATGCATATCCACCATCATCAGCACAGTGTAAAGGGCAATAGCCCCTGGTATGAGGATCATGGTTTTGCCGTAGAGCCTCCAGTTGCCTGTTTTGCTCATGCCGTTGCGCTCAAAATAGGCATCAACTTCCGCTTTCAAAGCGTTGAAAAATACCTTGTTCTTGTTGTTGAAAGTTACTTTGTACCCCATTTTTCAGTGCCTTTTCTTTTTGAAGACATGTAAAGTTACATCAAGACAGATTAGCAAAGTCAATTTCTTTTGCTAGGAGCCTCCATTTGGAAAACGGGAATTTTAACCTTAAACCGCTCCCGGGTCTGCACATTTTCCATCAGGTAGGTACCGAACATCTGACCGATTTCAGACTTCAGGTTGCATCCAGAAATATACTGGTATTGCGATTGGGGTGTGATGACCGGCTGAACCCCGATTACCCCCTCCCCTTCAACTTCCCTTTGTTCCGTATTGCTGTCTTGGATGAACCAATGTCTCCTGAGCAACTGAACGGGAAAGCTATTGTTGTTTTCAATGGTAACCCGGTATGCGAACATGAACTCCTGCTGGAGGGGATTGGAATAATCAGGCTGATAGAATTGTTCAACACTAATCCTGATGCCCTCAGTGATTTTTGAAACCATACGCGGAGGATTTGTTCAAATATAAAAATTATCCATTTCAATCACAAGATGATAAATTCCGTAAATTGAACCATAAACTCTTCAACCAATTAACAGATCTGATATGAAAAAGTTCTATTTGCTGCTTGCTACCGCTGCTACATCAACACTTGGCTTCTCACAGGGCAGAACCGGTGACCCCAAACTGACCGAAATGTGGCAACCCGTTCCTGCTATTGTCAAACCCGGCCCTACAGCCCAGGATGCACCCTCTGATGCGATTGTCCTCTTCAATGGCAAGGATTTTTCTTCATGGAATGGCCAAAACGGTAAAGCAGTTGAGTGGACCATTGCTGATGGCGCCATGACCGTGAAACCCGGGTCAGGAACCATAACTTCCAAACAAGGATTCGGTGATTGCCAACTGCATATTGAATGGAGAACACCTTCTGTGGTGAAAGGTGAAGGACAGGGACGTGGCAACAGCGGCATATTCCTGATGGGAAAATATGAACTTCAGGTGCTTGACAGCTACGAGAACAAAACCTATTCTAACGGACAAGCCGCGAGCATATACAAGCAACTGATACCACTGGCCAATGCCAGCAGAAAACCAGGTGAGTGGCAGACATATGATGTGATCTTTATTGCACCCAGATTTTCTGCAGATGGCCGGCTTCAATCCCAGGCCAGGATTACGGTGATTCATAACGGTGTGCTTGTTCAAAACAATGCAGCACTTTGGGGCGGATCAGAATATATCGGTATTCCTGAATACAAGCCACACAGCATGAAAGAACCCATCATCCTGCAAGACCATGGCGACCTGGTGAGCTTCAGAAACATTTGGATCAGGGAGTTGTAATACTCCCTTTTTCCTTTTCTTCCTGAATGGTTTTGTTCATCTGTGAAAGGATTTGATGCACCTGATCCATTGATGCCACATTTTCGGTAACAAGCATGAAGTTTTTTCCAACCTGTTTGAGGTGACTTTTGTTTGTCCTGTTTTGCAAATGGAAGAGGATGGCATTGAATGTATCTGAAGTAAAATACGGGGAATCGGGGTTGTTCACAAAATAACACTTCAAGGTCTGCTGCTTCAGTGTAAGCCGCTCAAAACCCATTTCCACAGCCATACGCCTGCAACGAACTGTTGTAAACAGATCCTCCACACAATCTGGCATCGGACCAAAACGGTCAATCATTTCAGCATGGAACCGTTGCAGTTCCTCCTCATCACGACAATTGTCCAGTCGGGTATAAAGCAACAACCTTTCCGCGATCTGATCTACATATCCATCAGGAATCAGGATTTCCAAGTCGGTATCGATGGTGCAATCCTGTACATAATCATCTTGGCGACTAATCTCGTCTTTGAAAACATCCCGGAATGAAGTTCGTTTCAGCTCTCTGATGGCCTCATCCAGTATCTTCTGGTACATCTCAAAGCCAATCTCTATCATAAAGCCGCTCTGTTCTCCGCCGAGCATATTTCCCGCACCACGGATATCCAGATCCCGCATGGCAATCTGAAACCCGCTTCCCAACTCAGCATGCTGCTCCAGCGTCTGCAGTCTTTTCCGGGAATCGGCAGGTAAAGTGCTGATGGGCGGTGCCATCAGGTAACAGAAAGCTTTCTTGTTCCCTCTTCCAACCCTACCACGCAACTGATGCAAATCACTCAGTCCGAACTGATGCGCATTGTTGATGATGATGGTATTTACATTGGGGATATCCACACCGCTTTCCACGATATTGGTACATACCAACACATCATATTTCCGGTGGATGAAATCAAAAATCCTTTCTTCAAGTTCATGACCCTCCAGCTGACCATGGGCAAAACCAACACTCACATCGGGACAAAGTCTCTTAATCAACACGGCCATTTCAGACAAACCATTCACCCTGTTGTGGATGAAGAAAACCTGTCCGCCCCGCTCTATTTCAAAATAAATGGCATCACGGATCTGGTCTTCATTGAAAACCATCACTTCTGTTTGGATGGGCTGTCTATTGGGAGGTGGCGTATTGATGATGCTGAGATCACGGGCACCCATTAGACTGAATTGCAGCGTCCTCGGTATGGGTGTGGCAGTGAGGGTTAGACAATCCACATTCGTTTTCAGTGTCTTGATCTTCTCTTTATGTGCAACGCCAAATTTCTGTTCTTCATCAATCACCAGCAACCCCAAATCCTTGAATTGGATGTCTTTGGCCAATAAAGCATGGGTTCCCACAATAATATCGACTTTTCCTTCCTGCACACGCTTCAATGTTTCCTTCTTTTCCTTGGCGGATTTGAACCTGTTGATGAAGTCGACTGTTACAGGAAAATCCTTCAAGCGTTCACTGAAGGTTTTGTAATGCTGATGGGCAAGGATCGTGGTGGGCACGAGGATGGCTGCCTGGCGGCCATCGATACAGGTCTTGAAAGCTGCGCGAACGGCAACTTCTGTTTTACCAAACCCAACATCACCGCATACCAATCTATCCATCGGTGCAGACTGCTCCATATCCTTTTTCACATCTGCAATGGCCTTGCCCTGATCAGGCGTGTCTTCATACATGAAAGAAGCCTCCAGCTCAATCTGCATGTAATTGTCCGGACTATGCCCAAAACCCTGCTGTGACTTCCTTTCAGCATATAACTTGATGAGATCAAAGGCAATTTCCTTGACCCTGCCCTTGGTTTTTTCTTTCAGCTTCACCCAAGCATCACTGCCCAACTTGTTCACTTTGGGCACATGGCCTTCCTTTCCGGTGTATTTCGAGATCTTGTGTAATGAATTGATGTTCACATACAAGATATCGTTGTCGCGGTAAATGATCCTGACTGCCTCCTGGGTCTGGCCACCCACCTGCACTTTCTGCAAGCCGCTGAAAACACCAACACCATGATCGATATGCACCACAAAATCCCCAGGCTGCAATTCCTTGAGTGCCCGGATCGTAATCGCCTTGCTTTTGTTATACGCCTGCTTGATTTTGTATTTGTGGTAGCGCTGAAAGATCTGGTGATCGGTATATACCACAATGCCCTTTTCCCTATCGATGAACCCCTGGTGAATGG
>JBDLUN010000043.1:0-31293 GCA_039805245.1 Bacteroidota bacterium | reverse complement strand
GAAAACGGTCACCCTGCCCGCTGACGACCGCCGCTACTTTTGCCCAAAACAAATTCGTGGGCGTTATCATCATTCTGATTGCAGCAAGTCTTCTCGTAGCCACCGGTTTTCTCCTGGCATTCATCTGGTCTGTTTCCAAAGGACAATTTGAAGATGATACCTCTCCTGCCGTCAGGATGCTTTTCGACAGCGACCAACCCAGCAACAACTCCAACAACCAAAACCCTTAACATGCACATTGAAAAGTTCTCTTACGACAACAAGATCGTCAGAAATTTTGCCTATGCCACCGTCATCTGGAGCATCGTAGGCATGCTCGTAGGCCTCTGGGTAGCCCTGCTCATGGTCTTTCCAGAGCTAAACCTCAGCGGCATACCGGCAGGCAAAGAAACGATCGGACTCAGCTTCGGCAGGCTCAGGCCCCTGCATACCAATGCCGTCATTTTTGCCTTCGTAGGCAATGGCATCTTCCTCGGTTATTATTACTCCCTACAACGGCTGCTCAAAACCCGCATGGCGAGTGACATGCTGAGCAAAATCCACTTCTGGGGCTGGCAGCTGATCATCGTTGCAGCAGCCGTCACCATACCGTTGGGCATGTCTACCGGCAAAGAATATGCCGAACTGGAATGGCCCATAGACATTGCCATCACCCTGATCTGGGTGGTGTTCGGACTGAACATGTTCATGACCATTATCAAACGCAGGGAAAGACATCTGTATGTAGCGGTATGGTTTTATATCGCCACGTTTGTGACCATCGCCGTATTGCATATTGTCAACTCCATCGAACTACCCATATCCTTTCTAAAAAGCTACTCCTGGTATGCGGGTGTGCAAGATGCGCTTGTACAATGGTGGTACGGACACAATGCCGTTGCTTTCTTCCTGACTACACCCTACCTCGGACTGATGTACTACTTCATGCCGAAAGCCGCCAACAGGCCCGTTTATTCGTACCGTCTATCTATCATCCACTTCTGGGCATTAATCTTCTTGTACATCTGGGCCGGTCCGCACCACCTGCTGTACACTGCGCTTCCCAACTGGGCACAATCACTGGGTGTGGTTTTCAGCTTCATGTTGATCTTCCCCAGCTGGGGTGGCATGATCAACGGACTGCTTACCCTGCGGGGCGCATGGGACAAGGTGCGTGAGGATGTTATCTTGAAATTCATGGTGGTGGCCATTACCGCCTATGGTATGTCAACTTTTGAAGGCCCGATGCTCTCCCTCAAAAATGTCAACGCCATCGCACACTTCACTGATTGGATCATTGCCCACGTGCATGTGGGTGGATTAGGCTGGAACGGTATGCTCACCTTCGGTATCCTCTACTGGCTGGTACCGAGGATTTACAAAACCGACCTGCACTCCAAAAAACTGGCCAACGCCCACTTCTGGATTGCCACACTCGGCATCCTTTTCTATGCCGTTCCCCTGTATTGGGCGGGCTTCAAGCAGAGCCTGATGTGGAAAGAATTCACCGAAGCGGGCAACCTGAAATATCCCTTCCTGGAAACCGTAACGCAACTGAAACCGTTCTATGCCCTGCGTGCCTTTGGGGGCCTGCTTTATTTCTCTGGTGCCGTAGTGATGATGTACAACCTCTGGATGACGGTTAAAAGGGCAGCCGGTGTGGTGGATGATGAAGCGGAAGCTCCGGCCATGGAGGGTAGCTACCAAGCACACGGCAGCGAACACTGGCACAGGCCGATAGAAAGGAAACCCTTCCCATTCCTGGTACTTACACTGATCGTCATCCTCATCGGTGGTGTCATCGAGTTGATCCCCACCTTCCTGGTGAAATCCAATGTGCCAACCATCGCCAGCGTGAAACCCTATACACCACTGGAATTGCAGGGGCGCGACATATACGTGCGGGAAGGTTGCTATACCTGCCACTCACAGATGATCAGACCATTCCGTTCCGAAACGGCGCGCTATGGCGAGTATTCCAAAGCGGGTGAATTTGTCTATGACCATCCTTTCCAATGGGGATCCAAACGGACCGGTCCAGACCTAGGCAGGGAAGGTGTTGGCAACAACAAAAAATCCAACAGCTGGCATTACAACCACATGGACGACCCGCAAGCCATCTCCACCGGCTCCATCATGCCGTCTTACAGTTTCATGCTGGATCAGGATCTTGACACATCCACCACAGCAACCAAAATAAGGGCCATGCAGCAATTGGGTGTACCCTACGCGGAGGGGTTCGACAAACAAGCTAACGCCGACCTGATGCAGCAGGCACAGGGTATTGCTGACGACCTGAAAAAGGATGGCATCCAAACACCTCCAGCCAAAGAGATCATTGCACTGATTGCCTACATGCAAAGACTGGGCACTGACATCGAAAAATTCAAAACCGCCAAAAACTGACCATGTTCAAATTCATCAAACAATATGCTGAAAGGATTGATGGTATCGCCATCTATCCGGTGGTAGCCCAATTCATCTTCATCACCTTTTTCATTCTTGTGCTGATCCATGTTTTCCGCATGAAAAAATCAGGTATCGATGAAATGAAAAAAATGCCACTCGATCAATAACCCTCAAAACCAAAACCATGTCAGCCAACAATACCTCCTATCTGGAATATGCACTGATCATTGTAGGCATCGTACTAGTAGCCGTTATCTGGCTACTTGCACAGGTACTGATCACCCTTTCCAAATCCATCTTAAAAAACAGGAAATCAAAATTGCTTAGTCAAAGCTTGATGATCATCCTCTACACTTCAGCACTTTCCTCCGTTGCCAATGCGCAAGACAGCTATCTGGTAACCGGCCTGGGAAAAGACACCCATTTCGGCGGGATGGCTGCCCTCGATTTTTATGCCCTCAGTGCGGTAATCGGCATTGAACTGATGGTCATCCTCTACCTCTCCACCATGATCCGCAGGGCATTTCGTGAACTCTCCGGTGAAGCTGATGCAGCATTGGCCAGAGCAGGGCAGCCATCCGGATTGGCAAACTGGTGGAGCAGGCTTGATAAAAATTGGATGACCAGGGCTGTACCCATTGAAAAAGAAGCTGATGTGCTCCTCGACCACGACTATGATGGCATCAAAGAACTGGACAATGCCCTGCCACCCTGGTGGAAATATGGGTTTTACATCACCATTGTCATTGGCTTCATTTACGTGTATAATTACCATGTTTCGGGAACAGGAAAAAACCCCGAACAGGAATATGCCATGGAAATGGCTGAGGGGAAAAAACAAGAAGAAGCCTATATGGCCAAAACCAAAAACCTGGTTGACGAAAACAATGTAACCCTCGCCGATGCATCCGGCATTGCAGAAGGAAAAGCACTCTTCACACAATCCTGTGTGGCCTGCCATGCTGCCGACGGTGGTGGTGGCATTGGCCCCAACCTCACCGATAACAACTGGATTCATGGGGGTTCGTTGAACGACATCTACAAAACCATCAAAATCGGATATCCTGAAAAAGGCATGCAATCCTGGCAATCCATGTTCAGTCCTGTTCAAATGAAAAACCTCACCGGCTTCGTGAAATCCCTTGCTGGAACCAAGCCTGCCAACCCCAAAGCGCCACAGGGTGAACTTTATGCTGAAAATATAGGCACTACAACAGACAGTGCATCATCCGTCAAAGTGCCCCAACAATAAGCCATGATTAGCGCCCAAGACAAGGAATACATCATCGACCAGGCCTTCAGGGATTCGGTTGCCACCATCAACCAGAAAGGGAAACGCAACTTCCTGTTCCCCAAACAGCCAAAAGGTCCGTTGTACAACAAAAGAACGCTGGCATCGATCATCTACCTGATCGTATTCTTCACTTTGCCCTGGATCAAGGTCAATGGGGAACCCTTCATCATGCTCAATGTGCTCAAAAGAAAATTCATCCTGTTTGGCCAAATCTTTGGTCCGCAAGACTTCTTCATTTTCGCCTTGGGCATGATCACTTTCATGGTTTTCATCATCCTGTTCACAGTGGTTTTCGGGAGAGTGTTCTGCGGATGGGCCTGTCCGCAAACCATCTTCATGGAGATGGTTTTCAGGAAAATAGAGTATTGGATTGATGGCGACTTCCACAAACAACAACAACTGAAAGCCATGCCCTGGAATGCTTTCAAAATCAGAAAGCGGTTGACCAAAATCACGGTGTTTTGGCTGATATCTTTTGTGATTGCGAATTATTTCATGGCCTATCTGATCAGCATGGATGAAGTGCTGCGCTATGTGCATGAGGGTATCGGCGCCCATGCAGGAACCTTTTCTGCACTGCTGATTTTCACCTCAGTTTTTTTCTTTGTCTACTATTGGTTCCGCGAACAGGTATGTATTGTTGTTTGTCCGTATGGCAGACTGCAAGGCGTGCTGCTCGATAAAAATTCCATCGTTGTGGCTTACGACTATGTACGCGGTGAGCCAAGGGGTAAAGTCAAAAGCCATGACCCTGCACCCAAAGGTGATTGTATTGATTGCAAAGCCTGTGTGCGGGTTTGCCCTACAGGCATCGATATCCGCAACGGCACCCAATTGGAATGTGTCAATTGCACTGCATGCATTGACGCTTGCGATGAAATCATGGAAAGCCTCGACAGGCCAAAACAACTGATTCGACTGGCCAGCGAAAACAATATTGCCCAAAAGCAAAAGCTGAAAATCACCGCACGCATCAAAGCCTATTCTACCGTATTGCTGCTGATTGTTTCAGCCCTCGTGGTGATGCTGGCAACAAGAGACAGTATAGACATCACCATCCTCAGAACACAGGGAATGGTTTACCAGCAACTGCCGGGAGAACAAACAGGCAACCTCTATTCAGCCAGGATGTTCAATAAAACACACCGCGATATCCTCGTTGAATTGTCGATTCCTGCAGAAGAAGGCAAGATTGAAATCATCGGCAAACAACCTTTGATTGAAAAAGAAAGCTATGCAGTCATCACCTTCCTGGTCAAAAGAAATAACAAGCAGATCACCAAACGCAAATCAACAGTCCATATCGAAATTCGGGCAGAGGGTAAAACAATTGTAACCAAACAAACCACCTTCATTGGTCCTGTCAACTCTTAAACAATGCAAATGAAAATCAGCTGGGGACATAGCATACTCTTTACTTACCTCGCCTTCGCAGGAGGCATCCTGTTCATGGTTTACCTTGCTTCGCGCGAAAACAGGGATTTGGTTTCAGAACATTATTATGCCGATGAACTCGCATACCAGTCGGTTATCGACCAGAGTGCCAATACCGCAGCATTGTCAACTGGCGTAACAGTTGAACAATCGGCAGACAAGATTGTGGTCAACCTGCCACAGGAATTGCAAAGCATCCAATCATCCGGAAAATGGATACTTTATTTTGCAGCCGACAGGCAAAAGGATTTCACAGGGGATTTTGAAACAAAGACTGGCTCAGCCACTATTGTTGTGCCGCAACAGGCAAAGGGCTTGTATACCCTAACCCTGCAGTGGAAATCAGCAGGAAAGCCCTATTATTTCGAACAAAATATTTTCCGTTGAAATGGATTTGTCATTCACCATACCGGCATTGCTGATTGGGCTTGGAGGCAGCTTGCATTGCATTGGGATGTGCGGCCCATTGATGTTCTCCACAGTCTTGCAAACAGGTAACAATACCTTTCCCTTATCCCGTTGGCTGATATACCAGACAGGAAGAATACTTACCTATGCCGCATGGGGAGCCCTTTTCGGCTTCATAGGCATATCCGTCAAATGGTTCGGTTGGCAACAGAACATGTCATTAGGTTTGGGCATCAGCATGTTGCTTGTTTTGATTATGCTTAAATTTTTTCCTGCATGGGAAATCGCTTTCGCTTCCAACAGGCTATCCAAATCTCTTTCGAAAACGCTACTTCCCCACGTCCTGGCGCAAACACCTGTATCAGCCTTCCTTGGAGGTGTATTGAATGGCACACTGCCCTGCGGATTGGTGTACATGGCTATGGCAGGAGCCACTGTGATGCAGAATCCGTTTAAAGGTGGATTGTTCATGGTCGCCTTTGGTATAGGAACACTGCCGCTGTTGTTGGCGGTATGGATTGCCGGGCGTGGATTGCAGGCCAACATCAGAAAATATGTTGCCAATGCATACCCCTATATCCTGGCTTGCATGGCCGTCCTGCTGATCATCAGAGGTTTGAATCTGGGCACGGTATTCAGTCCGGCCATCAACCCTGAAAAAACCGGAATAATCCATTGTTCAACAGAATGACAAAACTCATTTTCTGATGTGATGACCATTACCAGACAAGAATCAAAGCAAAAATACATTTGTGTTGTCAATCAAATCATCACCTTAAAAAAGACAAATTATGCCTGGAAACGGTAAATCATTGTTGCGGTCGTCATTAATGAGACCATCAGTGCTGGAAGACATCATCAGACCATGGAACGAATGGCTGGATGAAAAATGGCCATTCTCCACCCACCTTCCCGCAGTGAATGTCAAGGAAACTGGAGACACTTACGAAATCACCATGGCAGCACCGGGACTAGAGAAAAGCGACTTCAAAATTGATGTCAATGGTTCTTTGCTTACCATCAGTGCTGAGAAGGATGAGAAGAAGGAGGAAAAGGATGAGAACTACTCTAGAAGAGAGTACAGTTACAAATCATTCTCTAGGTCATTCAGCCTTCCTGAAGACATTTACAACGACAAGATTGATGCCAATTATGTCAGTGGCGAACTCCGGCTGACACTTCCCAAAAAGGAAGAAGCCAAAAAGATCGCCCATCAAAAAATCAGCGTACACTGAGATCTCATTGATCCCCCCGATCTGCAGGTGCAATCGGGGGGATTCATTAAACCCAGGCTCATGATAGCAAAACCTAAACCCGGCAGTAAAGCCAGTCAGTGTCTTTATGAAAATTTCGCATGGATCAGGCTGATCGAATTCCTGAATCAGGAAAATGCATATATGAAGAATAGGCTGTCTGAAGTTATCGACAGGATTCAGGACAGTGAACAGCTAGCCATGGCGGAACACTTTCAGAACCAATTCATCATCAAAGACGATGTGTACGACCACATGTTGCACGATTTGAACAAACAATCGACCAAATGGCATCACCTCACCGCAGGGAACTCAACCATCAGTGAACTGAAAAAAAACCACCGGCATATCAGGCATCAAATGGAATCCATCGAACGCGAACATGCCCTGATAATGCGGGATTACAACACTTATCTCTCCTCACTCGACTATTGATCAAACTGCAATAGCCAATCAATTGAATAGATTGGCCAATTTCTTTTCGTTCAGCAATACAATACTGCCATCCCTGATGTCTATCATTTTCTCTGCCTTGAAATCACTCAGTGTGCGAATCAATGACTCCGTGGCTGTTCCAGCGATATTGGCCAAATCCTCGCGGGATATGTGAATAGAAAAAGGTGATTCCCCCTGGCTGAATTTTTCCCGCAACATCATGAGTGCATCTGCAACCCGCTTCCTAAGCGAATTATAGGCCAACCCAAGGAGTTGATCCTCCTTCTCGGTAATGTTACCCGCCAGGATCTGTAGAAATTTTTTCATCACAATCTGGTTCTCCTTAATCAAGGCATCAAATTCTTCACGCGGTATCATAGCAATTTCAGCATCTTCCAACGCCTCCGCATTCTCCCTATAAACGGAATTCTCCAGCAAAGCCATGTAGCCAAAATATTCCCCTTCCCCATATAAACCGATGGTAAGGTCTTTGCCGTCATCATTTGTTTTATACAACTTCACCTTACCCCGCTGGACATAAAAAAGCCTGTTGGGGTGATTGCCTTCACTGTAAATGACATGCCTCTTTTTGTAATAATTGGTATTGCGACCGGAGGCCAGATTCTCCCAGGCATCCTGCCTGCCAATATCTTGCAAAAGATCTCGCACACCATCCTGGCTGGCTGCATATTTTTTCTTAAGCACATTAAGTTTTTTAAGCCGCTGCTCAATGGCATTCAACAATTCAACTTCTGTAAAAGGCTTAGTGATATAGTCATCAGCACCCATCTCCATACCCTTGCGAAAATCCTGCCTCTCTGTTTTGGCAGTCAGGAAGATGAACGGGATATCCTTGAGCACTTCACTTTTATTGAGCATATGCAAGACCCCATAACCATCCAATACCGGCATCATGATGTCACAAATAATCACATCAGGCTTTTCCTGTTGCGCTTTCTCGAAACCATCCTTTCCATTCTCAGCAGTAATCACCCTATAGTTGGCCAACTCAAGAATCTCTGCCGTATTTTCACGGATTTCATTGTTGTCTTCAATCAGTAAAATGGTGTTCATATATTGAATTTCAATTTGAATGTTGTTCCCTTCTCCAGTTCGCTGTCAACACTAATTTGTCCGCCCATCAACTCCACATAACGTGAAACAATATGCAATCCCAAGCCCGTTCCCTGAATGTTCACCACATTCTTGCCCCGGAAGAACCGCTCAAACAAGTGCTTCTTGTCATCATCAGGAATACCCAAACCTTGATCATTTACAGCTATGTCAAAGGAATGCCCATTGTGATGGCTGCTGACCTTGATAGATGAATTTTCCGGTGAAAATTTGATGGCGTTGGAAACCAGGTTGATCATGATATTCCTGAGCAATGATAGATCCACATTGGCATTCACTTCACCATCATGCACATAATCTATTTTTTGTCCGCTCTTGAGAATAGGATGGATCTCACTGATGATCAATTGCAATTGCTCCTTGAGATTGCATTCGGAATAATGCAGTTGGATCTTGCCTTCCTCTATCTTGCCAAGCGATAGGAATTCATTGAGGATGTCAGTAAGGTTGGATACAGCAGATTTGATTCGATGTATATGCTTATCGCGCTTATCCTGCTCATCAGCACCTGTATACTTGCCGATCAGGGATACGGAAGACAGTATCGTGCTGAGGGGTGTTCGGAATTCATGTGAAGCCATGGAAACGAATCTCGACTTCAAATCACTCAACTCCCTTTCCTTGCTCAACGCATCAGATAACTCCTGTGTGCGAAGCGCTACTTTGTGCTCAAGTTCTTCGTTCAGCTTTTCTATTTCCTGTTTGGCATTTTCCACTTCCTCTTTCTGTCTCCGCAAACTGTTTTCAATCTCAATCCGTTTCGAAATATCAATGATGAAGGCAATCACATAGGGCTCATCATCGATCATGTAATGTCCGAGACTGATTTCGACAGGAAGCTCTTCCCCATTGCTGAGCCTTGCACTCAACTGCATACCGCGACCCATTGGCCGATTCTCAGGATGCTTGTCGTACCGGCTACGATGCTCCACATGTCTATGTTTGAATCTCTCTGGAATCAAATCCTCCACTTGCAAACTGGTGATGACCGGCATGGTATAACCAAACATGGTTGTTGCCTGGTCATTAGCCAGAATAATCCGGCCTTCTTTATTCACGAGCAAAATCGGTACGGTGGCATACTGAAATAATGCTTCAAATTTTTTGATCTCCCTGAACAGGTTTTCAGAAAATATCCGCTGGGTATCGATGTTGATGATGCGCTGCAAAAAACATTTTTGTCCGTCGCAATCAAAATAGGCCATATCCAGCCTCCCCAAAAACACCACACCATTTTTCCGTTTGAACAAGACCTCTTCTGTCCAATGCCCATTCTTGTTCAAAGTATTCATCACCATATCTGCAATCTCACTGTCGAGTTCATTTTTCCGCATGCCAAAAATGGTGAATTCGCTGCGGAACAATTCAGCATCCTCATAGCCAAAGAAATGCGCGTAAGCCTCATTGAAATATTTCAACCTTTGGCCACCTGCATCCCAAACAGCAACGAATTCATCAGAAAAAGCAGACCAGGCTTTCAACATGGCTGCATGAAAAGAGTTGTCGGTATGTTGGGCATGCATAAACACAGGTTAAATTAGGGCAGTGCATTGACACTGGAAAAATAATAACCTACAAGTTAGCTAAAAAATACCCTTAAGTAATTTAAAGGAGCTGTTCAGATGAAAATCCGAAGTGCAATGAAAAACAGGGCCTGCACAAGCAGTAGAATGGGAGCAAATTGATTTTTTGATTTGAGGTGCAGCCTTTGGAAAACATACGCAACAGTAGAAGCAATAACCCACCAACTCACATAATTAAACAAGGGAATTGAATTACCTTCCCACTGCCAGAAACCCAGCTTCATGGCAACGGGTTCCATAATCCAGTCAAAGCAGGTTGCGAGCAATCCTGCAACCATGGCCGTACCTAATCCGCCCAACCGGCCATTCCTGAAAAACATGTCCACGCAGATAAAGGAACAATAAACAATGCAAAACCAATTCAATCCGATCAGGAGTGGTACACCCATAATTTTGGTGCCGAGCACATCACCATAGACATAACTGCCGAAAAGGAGTCCTGTATTGACGCCAATCATTTCCGACCCGATGCCGGTGAGCAGGGCTACAGCAAATCCCAAATACCAGGGTAAAGTAAGTGCAGGCTCATTCCAAATGAGGAGCATGAACATCAGCAAGAGATTCAAGGGCGTAAAGGATACAAACAGATCCCTGTCGAAAAAAGACATCCCCAAGGCGCCTGAAAAATGGACGAGCACACATAGAAATACGGACCCCAATAGGGGGATATTGCCGTAATGAGGCAGGTGAAACCGTCTTTGTAACCAAGTAAACACTCCTTATTAACCCTTTGAGCCGTTAAATGTTCAACGCTTACTGATGAGTTCGCTCACAATGGCTGCACTCTTCAAACACAAGGGGATGCCTCCACCGGGATGAACACTGCCCCCAGTGAAATACAAGCCACTCACGGTTGAACTAAAGTTGGCATGCCGTAAAAATGCAGCCCACTTGGAATTGGAGCTGGTGCCATACAAGGATCCGAGGTAGGAGTCGGTGCGGGTCTGGATGCCCGCCGGTGTCAACACTTCCTCCACAGCAATGTGCTTGGCCAAATCAACACCCAAAATGCGACTGAGCTTTTCCAAAACTGCCTGCCTGATCTGGGCAACCTCCTTGTCCCAATCAGCATCAGCCATCGCCGGTGCATTCACCATCACAAACCAGTTTTCGCATCCTGCTGGTGCCTGTCCGCCCTCCATTTTGGAGGTGATGTTGACATAGATTGTCGGGTCGTGGAAGAACTTCCTGTGTTTGAAAATATGTTCAAACTCTTCCCTGTATTGTTTGCTGAAAAAAATGTTGTGCAGGTGCAACGTTGGAAAATCCCTGTCAATCCCCCAGTAAAATATGAGCGCACTGCTGCTCCTTTCGTTGCGGAGCACTTTGCGCACACCTGATTCCTGCTCGAGCAAATGCTTGTAGGTATAATAGGCATCCACATTGCTCACCACGTGACTGGCCGGTATGAAAACACCATTGGCTATAATACCCTTGACACGGCCACCATCGACTGCGATATTGCTGACTTTGCTGTTCAATACAAATTGCACCCCTTTCTTTTCTGCCAGCGCCACCAATGCCTTGGGAATGCTGATCATGCCTCCTTGAGGATAATATGTCCCCTGATTTTGCTCCAGGTGTGGTATAAGGCTCAGCATACCTGGAGCCTGATAAGGATTGCTGCCATTGTAGGTGGCAAAGCGATTGAAAATCTGAACAGCTTCAGGCGTCTTGAATCTCTTTTCGTTGAACTGGTTGAGGGTGTTGACCAGGTAAGGAAGTTTAATTGTTCTTAGGGCCTTCAAAATCCGTGGATGCATCCAAGTGGAAACGCGGTGTAAGGAATGGTTGAGGAAGATGCTACCCACATTATCGTAGACCTTGCCTGAATCGCGCAGGTAACGGAGCACATTTGCTTCCGGCTCTCCCAACACGCGCTGCATTTCTGCCGCGAAGGCTTCTTTATGGGTATGGGCATTGACAACCTTACCGTCTTCAAAAAAATACCGACAGGCTATTGGCACTGATTGATAACTGAAATATGCTCGGATGTCTTCACCTGCAAGCGTGAAAAGCTCTTCCAGGTTGGTTGGCTGTGTGAAGAGTGATGGGCCTGCATCAAAGCAATAGCCATCCCGCTCAATAAGGTACATCTTGCCACCTAGAACCTCATTTTTCTCATGCACTTCTACAGCAAACCCCTGCACAGCAAGGCGGATTGCTGTAGCAATACCGGCAATGCCCGCACCGATAACAATGGCTTTCTCAGCTGGCATGCAACACAGATTTGTGCCTGCTGAGATACTCCTCAAGCATAGGGAAAGCGATGCGGAACCAAGCGGTATATTTCTGGGGATGACTCTCCAAACTAGCCCGAAGGTCGGCCATGGTTTTGTAGCAATAGTCACCCACCTCATCTTCATTGGGGTGCACAGCACCATCATACTGACCGATGAGGACATGGTCAAATTCGTATTCTGTCAACTCGTTGTCGAGTTCGGCTTTGTAGATGAAACTGAATACAGGACTCACTTCTGCCTCAAAGCCCAACTCCTCCCTGACCCGGCGCTTGCCCGCAGCCTCAGGGGTTTCATCAGGATAAGGATGGCTGCAACAGGTGTTGGTCCACAACCCGCCACTGTGATATTTCTTGAGAGCCCTGCGTTGTAAGAGCATCTCACCTTTGGCATTGAAAAGAAACACGCTGAAAGCCCTGTGGAGCAAGGCTTTGCGGTGGACTTCCATTTTTTCCATGACACCAATGGCTTGATCCTGTTCATCCACCAGCACCAGCAGCTGTTCTGCACTGTTCTCCATGGCGATTATTGTAAATTCAATGTTTTCAAAAATGTTTCGCCCAACGGACTCACCCCGGGATCGAAATAGCCAATCAGCTTGCCTTCCTCGTCAATGACATATTTGGAAAAATTCCATGCCGGCGCTTCTTTGTTCCAACCATTCTTACCGGGATCCGACAACCAACTGAAGAGCGGATGCTGGTCCTTCCCCTTGACCACAACGGTTTTCATGGCCAGCGGAAATTCAACACCATAATTCTTTTTGCAAAAACCGGCAATCTCTTCATTGCTACCTTTTTCCTGCTGCTTGAAATCATTGGCAGGGAAACCAACAATCACCAGATCATTTTTATGGTTTGCATATAAAGTCTGCAACTCCTCGTATTGTCCGGTATAACCACAATCACTCGCTGTATTCACCACCACAATTTTTTTTCCTTTGAAAGCGGCCAGGCTGGCTGGAGTTCCATCGATCAACTCAAAAGGGATATCAAAAACCGGAACTGTCGGAGCAACCACTTGCCCTGCGGGGATGGTCCTGTTGTTTACGCCAAAAAACCGTGTAATGCTTGTCAGTGCTGGATAAATTTTTCTCAATATCGTTTGTCTTGTACTCATACCTTGTGTTTTGGAGGAGGCACAGGCACCGGCAATAACCATCATCACCAATACAACCAATGCAACCCTCATTACGGAAAATCCTTTCATACTTAACCCAGTTTAAAAATCTTTCTCAATAGCGCAGCTTTCCCTTTGAATGGGGCATACCAAACAGGCACATCAAACCAGGAATGGGAATGCAATACGGCCTTGGGCCTGGTGAAGGTCTCAAACCCATACCGGCCATGGTATTGGCCTGTTCCACTGGGTCCAACACCACCGAAAGGCAAATGGGGATTGCCCAAGTGAATGATACCATTGTTTATGCAGCAACCGCCAAAACGGAGGCGCGCAATGTATTCATCCTGTACATGCCTATCGTCTGCATAGATATACAACGAGAGCGGAAATGGATTTTTCTCCACCCAAGCCATTGCCTCTTCCCGGGTTTCATAGGTAATGATGGGGAGAACCGGACCGAATATCTCCTCCTGCATCACCGTATCTTCCATATCCACAGCATCCAGCAATGTGGGTTCGATGTAGAGATCATCGGCATCTGATTTGCCGCCGGCAATCACCTTGCCCTGCTGCAAATACTCGGCCAACCTGCCAAAACGTTTCCGGTTGATGATCCGCCCAAAATCTGCACTTTGCTGCGGATCATCACCTAACATATTTTTGATATTGGCAACAATCTTGGCAATCAGGGCATCCTTGATGGAACGGTGTACCAGCAGGTAATCAGGCGCCACACAGGTTTGCCCGGCATTCATGAGTTTGCTCCAAGTGATTTTCTTGGCCGCATAATCCAGGTTGGCAGATGCATCCACTATACACGGACTCTTCCCGCCCAATTCCAGGGTTACCGGAATCAATTGGGTGGCTGCCATTTCCATGATCTTCCGACCAACAGCAGTACTGCCGGTAAAAAAAACATGGTCGAACCGGACAGCTTGCATCATAGCAGGAATCACTTCTCCCCCAATTCCTTGTAGAACGGCAACATATGGTGGTTCAAAAATACCGCCTAGCAATGTTTCAATAACCTGTGCAGTAGCAGGGGCCTCTTCAGAGGGCTTCAGCACTGCAGTGTTGCCCCCGGCAATGGCGCTGATGAGCGGACTGATCGCCAACATGAATGGATAGTTCCAAGGGGCTATAATCAACACATTGCCTAGGGGATCCCGATGTACCCTACTGGACGAAGGGAAAAACATCAAAGGGGTGGCCACCCGTTGGGGTTTGGCCCAACCGGACAAGTGTTTTATCGTGAAATCAATTTCCTTGAGCACCTGACCAATTTCAGAACCAAAGGACTCGAATTCTGATTTGCGGAGATCGGCATGCAAAGCTGACAAAATCGCCTGGTCATGTGCCACTACAGCTGATCTCAACCGCTTGAGTTGCTCCACGCGGAATGGAATAGGTCTTGTGGCTCCGGAGTCAAAAAAAGCCTTCTGGGATGCAAATATTGTTGAATACATAGCTTATCTGTTGGATGAAACAATCAACAGGTAAGATAGTTCAAAATAATTTGCGATGGTGATACCTGCTGTTTTACTTGAGTAGCCTGTCAACAATCGCAACACCTACCCTTTTGCCTGCAGCATTGCCGGAGTCCAAATCAAACCGGTAATGAATCCCCCCATAAAGCCGGGAAATACTGGCCTCCTGTGCCGCTTGTCGAAACGACTTGATCTCCCGGTTGGCGATACCGAATTCCAAAAGGGATGTATCGGTAAAGGAGAGGCTGTCGCCAAAGAAGCTTGTCATTACCTCTGCTGCAGCAGCTGAAATGGTGGAATGACCGCTTGTATAGGAAGGGAATGGCGGTGTCTGAATATACGGATGCCATTCTCCCGAAATCTTTTCATTGATAACCGTTTCCGGCCGTACATAATTGCTCCGGTATTTTTCATCCCAACAGCTGATGAATCCGTCAAAAAGGGCGATGGATGTATGGGCATAAGCCGCTACAGTGGTAGCAAAATCAGCATTGGCTTGTCGGGCCGCAATACCCACAATATTCATCCAATGGCCCGCCGGAGAAAACTTTTTAGTGGCAAACATAACATGTCCGCTCACATTCATTTTGAATGGATTATCGTCCCAGAAATCGGCAATATGCTTTTGCTCATCCGTCAACTGATCAACAGTATTTTTGACCTCCATCATCGACCTGTAATAAATACTGTTTTTATCCATATCAAACACAGGCGGCTTTCCCGGCTTGCATTGTGATGCAGAGTCCAATACAAATGGCCTGATCTCCCGCCAATGCGGCTCCAATCCGGTTGCATACATGGGTGGCGTAGGCACCCACCTGCCTACAGAGTCATTGATGGAATACCTGGAAGCGCCCCTCGTAGCAGCATAATGATCGCCTTTGCTCCAACGCAGGATGGCAGATGCTATAGAGTCTGAAAATACGAGGCTGGATTTCACTATAGCCCCGGGCACACCCAAACTGTCTGCCATCTCCAGTATGGCTGCATGGTATTCCATGAGGCTGCCCTCCGGAAAAGTGACAGCATTACCAACTTTGATGAAAGCAAGCAGCGCTGCCAGTTGATAATCAACCACCTTACCGGCCTGAACAGCTGGCATGGCGGGCAGATGTTTGATGCGACCAGCCAAACTGGGCAAACCGGAATCGCCGGCTGCCATGCATTCATAGGCAGCGATATTCGCATAGGCATAGTTACGGGCGGCTATCATGGGTGGAAAATTGTTCTCCAACACAACGTTATTGAGTTTCTTGACGGTTCTGTTGTATAGGAACGGATCCTGAAACTTGGATGTATACCCCGTATGATCCTGACTGCAGGAAATGGCCACTATACTGATCAAAATATAGGTTGTAATGCGCATGGCACCTGTTTTTGGCATGGACGAAATTAAGCTACTGCAATCATGCTGATCTCCACATTCACCCCCCGGGGAAGCCCTTTGACGGCTACTGTTTCCCGGGCAGGGTGATCCCCGTCAAAATAGCCTGCATAAACGGCATTGACCTCTGCGAAAAGCGCCATATCAGTCAGGAAAATGGTTGTTTTGACCACAGCCGAAAAACCCAAGCCAGCCTCTTGTAAGATGGCCTTCAGATTTTTCATCACCTGGTGGGTCTCAGCTTCAACTCCACCGGAAACGATTTCCCCCGTAGCAGGATCCATGGCAATCTGTCCGGAAATGAACAAAAATCCATTGGCCTTGACCGACTGGTTATAGGGCCCAATGGGAGCCGGTGCATGGGGCGTATTGATAATTTCCCTACTCATCCTGTATTGTTTTGATTGGCGAAGATAATTGGTTTCAGACAACCTATTTTTGCAAAACTGAATTATCCTTCATGACCCCCTCCGGCAACACCTGCATACTCCAAATCAATACGGCACTCAGCGAAGCTTCTGTGGGATTGGGTGTTGATGGACAATTGCAGCAGGTGCTGAAAAATAGTATCCAGCAACAACATGCTGCATTCCTGCAACCGGCTATCCAAACTTTGTGCAGTCAATTGGACATACCCCTAAAGGCATTGGATGCAGTTGCGGTGATGAACGGACCGGGATCCTATACCGGACTGCGGGTGGGACTCTCAGCAGCAAAAGGCATCTGCTATGCATTGGGCATCCCACTGATATGTATCAATACACTCCAGTGGATAAGTGCAGGTAATGGCGATACTGATGCAGACTTGATCTGTCCTATGATTGATGCGCGAAGGATGGAAGTTTTCACCGCTGTTTTCAACAAAAAACAGGAAACTGTCTTGGCACCAGCACCCATGATCCTGGAAGCACAAAGCTTCCTTTCCGTGCTGGAAAACAACAGAATGGCTTTCATCGGTGATGGTGCCTCCAAATGGCAAACCATATGCAATCACCCCAACGCCATTTTTCCTGAACCGGAACACGGACCGGAGGCTTTCCATGCGTTGGCATGTAAGGCATTTGAGCAAAAGGATTTCGCAGACCTGGCATATGCCGAACCTTTTTACCTGAAAGGCTTTTTCAGCACTCAACCTTCTTCAAAACCAGCCTGAAAAGGCAAAAAGCGACTGTTTAACTACATTTTGGAGCCCTTTTTTCTGCAAAAAGGCATTTAGCATTATATTCGTAGCCTAACTACACCAAACCTAACCACCTATGTCCAAACACCACAGTGAGGGATCACGTGATTTAAAAAAACCCACCCCCAAAACAAACCAATTGCAAGCCAAAGCACCTTCTCTCCAATACCTGCCCATCAAAAAAGCCTCTTTGGTATTCAGGGCGATTAATCACAAACTACGCCAGGAGATGATCCGGTTCATTGACGGAAAAGGAACAGTATCTGTTACGGAAATATTCGTGGAGATGAGACTGGAGCAATCAGTTGCCAGCCAACACCTCGCCATCCTGCGAAGAGCAGGCATCGTACTACCGGAAAGGGACGGCAAATTCATGCACTATAAACTCAATATCGAAAGACTCGAACTGATCAACCAGATGGTTGTTGACCTCCTGAAATAAGGTCCAGTCAAGCCTGCTTCGCTGGCCGCTCCAAAACCAGATCCTGGTATTCTGGCTTGAAAGGATGTTTCCACCGCCTGTGGCTCCAGAGGTAATTATCTGGCTGCTCGCTTATTTTTGCCTCCAGGTAATCGAGATATTGCAATGTCAACTCGCCGGGTTTCATGTCACCGGGCGAATCAGTGATCTTTTTGGCCGTGAAGGTATAAACTCCTCTCTTCAGCCGGTAAAAATGTCCGAAAACCACCACCGTATCCCTTGAGCGGGCAGCTTTTTCCGGACCAGTTACAAAAGGTGCGGGCTTCCCGAAAAAGTCAATCCACCAGGCCTTGGCTGGATTTCCAGGATTTTGGTCTGCCACCAGTGCTAGCACATATTGCCGGTCTTGATAAGGGATGAAATTGTTCTTGAAGTCATTGGCGGGTATCAGGATTGTTCCGTTTCGGGTCCTGATTTCTTTGAAGATCGCCTCAAAAAAGGGATTGATGATGGGCTGATAGACGGCCAAAAAAGGGAGTTTCATCTGTTTGGAAACGCCCAGGTTCACAATTTCCCAGTTGAAATTGTGCATGGCATGGATCTGGATATGCTTGGTAGTACCTTCAAAAACCTTGAATACTGCAGGATCGGCAACGAACATCCTGTCGATGAGTTTTGGGCCAGCACTGATGAGCTTGATCGACTCCAACAGGGTATCGGTAAAATTCCTGTAAAACCGCTTGGCAATGCGTTTCCGCTCTGCTTCTGATTTATGGGGAAAGGCAATAGCCAGATTATTTTCAACCACTTTCCTGCGGTATCCGATAACGTGATAAACAAAGCCAGAAAGGATGTCACTTAACCCATACATCACCCAGAGCGGTAACATGGAAAAAGCATAAAGCATCCCGAAGCCAATGGCATTGGCCAACTTCCTCATAACACAATATTTTGTACCAACTCCGCTTTACGTGCATGGTCGGTATTGTAATGCAGCCCCCGGCTTTCTTTCCTGAATTGGGCACTTTTCACCACCAAATAGGAAACGGTAATCATGTTGCGTAATTCACACAACTGCGGGGAGACTATGGTTTGCTCATAAAGCCTTTCCGTTTCTTCATGCAAGAGATCGAGCCGCCTGCTCGCACGTTCCAACCGGATATCACTCCGCACAATACCAACATAATCAGTCATGAGTGCCTGCAATTCTTTCAGGCTTTGGGTGATGAGGATCATCTCACTGGGAGCGGTAGTCCCTTCCGCATTCCATTCCGGTATGGGCAATTGTCCGGCCGACTGGTCCGCAGTTCCAAATTTTGTGCTGACATCCACAAAGCAGCGGTGGGCAAAAACCATGGCTTCCAACAGGGAATTGCTGGCGAGCCTGTTGGCACCGTGCAGCCCCGTAGAGGCGCATTCCCCGGCAGCATACAAGCGGTTGATGGAACTCCTGCCCCAGGCATCCGTTTTGATGCCACCGCAGCTGTAATGGGCAGCAGGGGCAACGGGAATCATGTCTTTAAGAGGATCTATTCCCAGGGAAAGGCATTTCTCGTGAATGGAAGGAAAATGGTGCAGAAACTTTTCCCTATCCATGTGGGTGCAATCGAGCCAAACGCATTCAGTGCCGTTCCGCTTCATTTCATTGTCTATTGCACGGGCAACAATATCGCGGGGCGCCAGGTCTTTGCGCGCATCATACTGCTCCATAAAGGCTTCTCCGCGGTTGTTTCTGAGGATACCGCCATCACCCCGCACAGCCTCCGTAATCAGGAAAGCATGCCCCTTATGGCCAGGTTGGTACAAGGCAGTGGGATGGAATTGAATGAACTCCATATTTTCAATCCTACCCTTAGCCCGGTAAACCATAGCTACACCATCGCCGGTGGCAATGGGCGGATTCGTGGTGGTCCGGTAAATCTGTCCGTTGCCCCCTGTAGCGAGCATAACTGCTTTGGCCCGTATTTGCTCCATCCTGCCTGTCTGCAGGTTGAGGGCATAAACGCCATAACAGGTGATATCGGGTGTTGACTTCGTTACAAGGTAGCCGGCATGGTGTTGGGTGATCAGATCCACCACAAAACAATGGCTGATGACACGGATATTGGACTTGGTTTTGACCATATTGATCAGTGCCCTTTCCATCTCCTTGCCGGTAAGGTCTTTATAATGGAGTATCCGGGAAGCACTGTGCCCCCCTTCCATCCCCAATGCGTAGTCACCGTCAGCGTCCTTGTCGAAACGGGCTCCCCAGTCAATGATTTCCCGAACCCTTTCCGGACCTTCCTTGACCACAATATCCACGATGTGCGGATCACACAAGCCATCACCGGCAACCAGGGTATCGTCAATGTGTTTGGTGAAATTGTCCTCGAGTTCGTCCCAAACGGCTGCAATCCCACCCTGGGCGTATTTCGTATTGGTTTCGTCGGCGATGGTTTTGGTTACCACCAGCACTTCCTGTTGGGGGAATGCTTCTGCCATTTTAATGGCATAGGTTAGCCCAGCTACGCCGGAACCGATTACCAGAAAATCAGTTTTCAATTGCTTCTTTTGGTTCGATGATCAAAGAGGTTTGGCCTTCTACAGACCCTCCATTCGCTTAGAGCTGATTGTGACTGCCGTCGCAAAAAGGCGGATTCTTGCTTTGCTTACACTGGCACAACCACACTTCTTTGGCTTCTTCAAAAGTGACTTTCATGCTTGCATAAGGCATGCCTTCAATCTTTTTGTGTTTACCATCGCAGAAGGGCTGCTTTTCACTGAGGCCACAAGTACACCAGGCATAGGTTTTACCGGCTTCCACTTGTACACAGCAAGGTTCTTTTTTCGCAGCTACGGGAAAGCCTTCATTGGGGATCAAATCTTCCATTTTATCTCTTTTTATGTGTTAAAAATGCGTCAATACTTGTTTTCAATTCCGCAACACCGGTTCCCTCTGCAGCAGTGACCTGGATGACAGGATCAGCCAAAACCAAATGTCGTGCCGTATGGAGAACAGACCGCAAGCGGGCAGCAAATCGCGCAGCACCTGGCCTGTCTGACTTGTTCACCACATAGATGTCTGCAGCTTCCATCAATCCGGACTTCATAAACTGTACCTCATCTCCTGCCTCTGGCACCAATACCAATACGCAGACATCAGCCAGCTTTACAATCTCCACCTCCGACTGTCCGACTCCCACCGTTTCCATAATCACGACATCAAATCCACAGCCTTTCAAGAATCCGCTGATTTCCGCCGCTCTGGGATGAAGACCTCCCAAGGCACCCCTGGTGGATAAAGAACGGATGAATACCTGTGGATGTTCATACCACCTGCTCATCCTGATCCTGTCGCCCAGTAAGGCTCCGGAATGGAATGGTGATGAGGGATCCACACACAAAACAGCCACACGCTTTCCAGCACTGATGTATTCTCCAATCAGGCTGTCAACCAACGTGCTTTTGCCTGCACCTGGAGGACCCGTGATGCCAATAACAGGCACTTCAGGATCTTGTTCGATGACCGCGAGGGCAGAAGCAACTGCATCCGGCTGGTGCTCAATCAGGGAAATGCACCGGGCTATGCTCTTGATATCTCCTTGTGCTGCCAGCTGAAATGGGGTAGTATCCATGATTGAAAGGTAAAATTACCGCATTATGCCGATTTACCACACCTTTGCACAAATCAAACACAAGATGCGCACCCTTTGTCTGGACCTCGGCAATACCCGACTGAAAGCAGCCCTCTTCGAAGGCGGATTGCTCAAGGAAAGCCATGTACTTGAAAATGATGGTGTGGAACAGGTACGCGAACTGTTGCTGTCAAGCAAACCGGAACGTTCCATCCTGTCTTCAGTAATCCACCACGCCCCTGAACTGGAAACCTTACTCGAAAAACATACCGCTTTCCACAAACTGAACCACCTCTCCAAACTGAATTTCACCATTCCCGTAGGCAAACCTGAAACCGTTGGTGCTGACCGGCTGGCCCTCTCAGCGGCCATGGTGCACTTTTTCCCTGGGAAAAACAACCTAGTCATAGGCCTGGGCTCCTGCATCACCTTCAACTTCATCAACAAATACAACCAGTTCCTGGGCGGCAGCATCTCCCCGGGCATGGAAATGCGTTTCAACTCCCTGCACGACTACACAGCCCTGCTGCCGGTAGTGAAGAAAGAATGGGAATTTCCGCTGGTGGGCTATGACACCAAAACCAATATCCTGAGCGGCGTTGTAATGGGTATGGCCAAGGAAATAGAAGGGATTGTAGAGGAATATACGAAAAAATACAGCAACTTTAACGTCGTTTTAACCGGGGGGGATTGCACCTATTTTGAAAGGCTGTTAAAAAACAAGATATTTGCAGACCCCGACTTACTTTACAAAGGATTGTATGCGATTAGTGAGACCAATAACCAGTAGTTTTTCAGCGTTTTTTATGCTTCTTACCCTGGCTTCCTTGCAAGGCAAGGCCCAGGAAAACTCACCTTATTCAAGGTACGGTTTGGGGGATCTGACGCCCGGACAGAATATCCTCAACAGGGCAATCGGTGGATTGACAACTGCATATGCGGATTATTCCACCGTGAATTTCAGCAACCCGGCCTCCTACTCCAGCCTGAAAATTACAACCCTCGACATCGGTTTGGATTACAACTCCAGAACCCTGCGCGACCTCAATCCGCCCAGGAAATTCAGTTCTGCCTACCTAATCCCCTCCTACCTGCAACTGGGTCTGCCCCTCTCCAAAAAGAAAAACTGGGGAATGAACTTGGGCCTTCGTCCGGTTACAAGAATTAACTACGACATCACCACACGCACACGGCTCGCCGGAATCGACAGTGCCGCATACAATTATTTTGGCAATGGTGGAACCTACCAGGCCTTCTGGGGCATGGCCTACGGCACCAAATCCCTGAGCATTGGCTTCAATGCCGGTTACATGTTTGGAAACAAGGAATATGCTTCACGACTTTCATTCATCAACGATACCACCACCTACAAAACCTCCAAAGCTGCTGATACCACCCGTTTCGGAGGCTTGTTCCTGAATGCCGGCATCCAATACAAAATCAAACTGAACGATAAAACCAGCCTGCGCCTCGGTGCTCACGGGAACCTGGCCACCAAACTGAATGCCGTCCGCAACATGTCCAGGGAAACGGTTGAGTACAGCGACAATACCGGATTCGTTACCATTGACAGCATCTACAAGAGTGAAGACCAGAAAGGAACCATCACCTATCCCTCCTCTTGGGCTGCAGGGTTTATGCTTGAAAGGGAAAATGCCTGGATGCTGGGTGCAGAGATCGGCATAGCCAAATGGGCGGATTACCGGTATTTCGGCACAGCAGACAATATGGCCAACAGCTGGACTGCCCGTTTGGGTGGACAGTGGCTACCCAATTTCAAAGGCGACAACTATTGGTCAAGGGTGGCCTACCGATTGGGAGCATCCTTTGGCCCCTCCAACATCCAACTGAATAAAAGCATCCCCCAATACACATTCTCTTTTGGCGCTGGCCTTCCAGTGAGAAGGAATGTCTATACTAACCAGTATACCATGATCAATGCATCATTTGAGCTGGGCTTCAGGGGCAACAAGGAAAACGATATCCGGGAGAATTTATTCAGATTTTCACTCGGTCTGAACCTCAGCGATATCTGGTTCAACAAGCCGAAGTACCAATAAAGCCATTTGATCATGCTCATCAGGACCATCGCTTTACTATCGGTCGCTGCATTGGCATTCGTCTCCTGCGAGAACGATGAGGAAAAAATCAATGCCCTCTTCACCAAAAAATTGGGTGTTGATGAAGCTGTCAATATCGAAAGCTTCATGAGCCAGGGAGGCCACATGCGGGCGAAACTAATAGCTCCGCTGATGCTCCGCTATCAGGATACAGGGTCGAGAATTGTACTGCCCAAAACTTTACACGTTGATTTCTACGATTCAACCCTCAACATTGAAAGCCGGTTGGATGCGTTTTATGCCTCCTACTTTGAAAACAGGAACATCATCAACCTGAAAGACAGCATCAGGGTCTACAACATCAAAGGCGACACCCTTTTCTGTAACGAATTGAACTGGGATCAGGCCTTGGGCAGGTTCTCAACAGACAAACCTGTTCGCATCCACACCCCAGACATGATCATGTTCGGGGAAGGGCTCTCCGCCCCCCAAGATTTCAAGACATTTGACATGTACAAGATTACCAACAGCGTACTGCGGGTAAAGGAATAAATAGGTTAGCAACGGCCGGCTTGCTTTACACAGTAATCATTTGATTCCGCTGATATCATCCATCACATACACCCCTCTGCCATAAGTGGCGATGACAAGATTCCTGTCGCGGGGATGGATGAACAGATCCTGTACGGAAACAGTTGATGGTAGGTTCAGCTGTAAAGACTTCCAACTGGCTCCCCTGTCAACACTCACATAAATACCCATATCGGTTCCACAGTAAAGGATGTTCGGATTTTTTTGATCTTCACGCACCACATTCACCGGGGAAGCAGGAAGGTTGGATGCAATACTTTTCCAGGTTGCACCCATATCCTCAGATACATAGATATAGGGCTTATCATCATCTTCACGGCGATTGCTCAACGTGAGGTAAACACGCTTCTCCTGGTGTGAAGAAGCCACCAACCTTGATACATGGGCATTTTGTGGTATACCTTTCATGATGAGGGTGAATTCACCGCCGTCAGCCTGGCGCATCCATACACGGCCATCATCCGTTCCAGCATAGAGCAGTCCTTTGCGGATGGGCGACTCATCAATGGCCGTGATGGCCTGATGGTTGATGGCATAAGGCGTTTTACCCATCCTGTTGGGGTCGTTGTATGTCAGGTCACCACTAATTCTTTTCCAGCTGTTGCCGCCATCTTTCGATTCAAAAAGATATTGGAACCCGTGGTAGACAGTCTTGTTGTCGTGAGGCGAGAGCATAGTATAAGCCAGCCATTCTCCCCTGTGCACCTCTTCATCAGCGGCTTTCTTGGGGTAGATGTCTTTGGTGCGGATGGAATCCGGATGGGCTTTCTGACCCCAAGCCACTTTGGGCATCCGCAGATCGCTCTTGGTCAGCCTGCCGTAAAAAGTACTGGCATACATGATGTCAGCATCTTTCGGATCCATGGCAATGATGGTACCCTCGCCACCCGGAGCATCATCCCAAGCCATGATGCCCTCCGGCTTTTTGCCGAAAGTATTCTTGATACTGCCCATGAAACTGCCTTCATCTTGCACGGAGCCAACAATATTATACGGCGTTTTCATGTCGTAGGTGATGTTGTAAAACTGCGTGGTGGGGATCTCCCTAAAGAAGTTTTTCCATTTGTCACCACCATTATAAGACAAAACCACACCACCATCATTGCCGTTGATGATGTAATCGCTGTTGGTGGGATCGATCCAAAGAGCGTGATTGTCCCCATGTGTTGGCTCACTGCTTTTATCGGTGGCCCGCATCACATTGAATGTTTTACCACCATCGGTCGATTTGGCCAAAGGCACACCCATGATATACACCACATTTTCGTTGTTGGGATCCACCCGGATTTGTCCGAATACCCAACCGTAGGTGCCTGCAAAACGCTCCAGCTTATCGTCTTCTGTGCTCACCTTACTCCAATTTTCTCCCTTGTCGTCACTCCTGTAAACCTGCACGCCAAAGGGAATCACCTGGATGGGGCGGCCATACGGATCAAGCTCACCGGCCTTGGGCTCACGTTTCGGTGTGTGGTTGTCAACATAGGCATAAACCACATTGGAATTACTTTTAGAGAAAGACAATCCGATTCTGCCGGTATACTTGGTTTCAGGAAGACCACTGGTCAGTTTCTTCCAGGTCTTGCCGCCATCGGTAGTTTTGTAGAGATAATCGCCATCCTCAGGAACAGGGTCACTCCACCTCCTGCGGATACGGTTCCAAGTGGAAACAATGATAAGGTCGGGATTAGAGGGATCCATGACCATATCGATAGCACCGGTTTTTTCATCAGACCCCAATATCCGGCTCCATGTTTTGCCGCCATCAGTTGTTTTGTAAACGCCCCTGTCTTTGTTGTAACTCCACTCGTTGCCGCCAGCAGCCACAAAAGCCACATCGGGATTCTTGGGATGCACCAGTATCCTTCCAATAGTGCCGGTATTGACCAGGCCGATGGAGGACCAGGTTTTGCCGCCGTC
Organism: Bacteroidota bacterium; assembly: GCA_039805245.1. GTDB lineage: Bacteria > Bacteroidota > Bacteroidia > Chitinophagales > Chitinophagaceae > Pollutibacter. The sequence goes on along the minus strand of JBDLUN010000043.1, from coordinate 5,345 downwards.
AAGCGACTTGTAAGCACCCATACCGGGGAGGGATGCCCTGAAAATATTGGCTTCACCGGTACCCAGGTAAATGATATCGGGATTGGATGGTGCCAAAGCAAAAGCACCAATGGATAAGGTGCCCAACTTATCGGTCAACGGCATCCAGTGTGCGCCGGCATCGGTTGTTTTCCAGAAACCACCTGTAGCAAAGGATGCATAGATGATATTTTTGTTTCCGGGCAATCCGGCAACTTCAGTCACACGACCGCTGATCAGGTCGGGACCCACATTCCGCCAGGTCTGGCTGAAGGGTGATGATTTCCGCAATTGTTCATGGGCAGCAAAAGCGCTTGCCCTGCGCTGTCCGGCACCATCGTTGGTCTGCCCCTGGGCATGGATGGCAACAGGAACGGTCAAAAGAAAAAAGGAAGCCATCAGGCTGCTGAAAGCGGAAAATCTGGAAAAATGCATCACAAATAATATTGGCTTAGAATGAATGTTATTTCCGAATATAATGAAAATCCGGCAATTGTTAATCAAATTATGATGAGTGTATAAATTTTATCTATCTTGCTTTCGTGCGACAAATCACTGCCATATTGTTAATTGCTGTGTTGGCCACCAATTGGTATGGTTATGACCTCCTGTTGCCTTTGTTGAATAACAAAGAAAATAATACCATTGCAGCAAACTTTGCCAATGGCGCTTATCAAGAGAATGAACTGCTTGAAATAAAAGTAGACCTGGAACTGCCCTACGCCACAGACTGGACCAGCTTCGAAAAAATAAATGGCACCATCGTAGTACAAGGTGTTATATACAATTTTGTAGAACGGAAGATGGAAAACGGACACATGGTCTACCACTGTCTGCCCAACTACAAAAGCACCGCTTTGCAAAATGCCCGAGATTATTTTCATACCCTCGTCTACAACATGGAAAAACAGGAAGACAGCAAACCTGTTCCGGCATCGCAGCATACCAAAAAACTGAACTTAGAGACCACCGTTTTGGCATTTGAAAATGTTGAATCAATTGTTGCCAATGTCTCCAGCGCTCCCAAAGCCTTCCCCATAGGAAAATATGCTGAAGGCTTTACCCACCTGCCCTCCCAGCCTCCCGAAGCTTGATTGATCTTACTTGCAATCCAGGCAATGCGATTGCCTCCGAGTACCCATACTTTCATGGGGATTAAGGAAGGTGATTAACGCACCCTGCACTTTCTACTTTCAAAAGACCAATCATGCAATCATTATTCATACGCACCAGCATCTTGCTGTGCGCCCTCATCACAGTAGGGCAAAGCAAGGCCCAAACAGATGCCGACGGCATCATGATGGGCAAGGGACTTCATTGCACCGGCATCATGTACGGACAATCCTCCTGGAACAACTATTGGGAAGGGCCCCTGAAAAGAAACAACGACAACCTTGGAACGGTAAGCCAGTATATGGTCGGCCCCATGGGCAGCCTTGGCGTACTCAAAAATTTCAACCTGCTCTTCAGCCTACCCTATATCCAAACCAAAGCTTCTGCCGGACAACTCAAGGGATTCAATGGTTTTCAAGACCTTAGCCTCTGGGGCAAGTACCGTTTTTTACGCCAAAAATCAGGCAACTATACCATTTCATTATTTGCCATTGGTGGCATCAGCACACCAATGCAAGACTATGTTAAGGATTACCTGCCTTTGTCGATTGGGCTGGGTTCAAGGAACCTGACCATCAGGCCGATGGCTGACCTGCAATTCAAAGACTGGTTTGCCACAGCAAGCGCCAGTTACGTATCCAGATCTAATATAACCATCGACAGAACAGCCTATTTCACAGACCGGATGGTTTACAGCAATAAAGTTACGATGCCCGATGCGCTGCAATACAACCTGAGAGCGGGTTTCAGAAATAAGGACATGGTAGCTGAAGTGGTTATGGACAAATGGAATACCCTCCGCGGTTTTGATATCAGCAAAAACAATATGCCCTTCCCTTCAAACAGGATGATTCAGACGAGAGTTGGCATCAATGGCAAATATGAACCAGAAAAATGGAAAGGCATTTCCCTTACCGGTGCTGCATTCCAAACCATCGCTGGCAGGAATGTCGGACAGTCCTTTTCCTTCCAGATGGGCTTTTTTTACATCCTTAACCTGTCAAAAGACAGCCAACACAAATAACCCATGAACAAATATATATGGATAGGCATCCTGCTCCTCACAGGGTGCAGCAAGTCAGTTTTGGAAACCAACAAACAGTTCCCGCTTTTGCAAGCCACGAATAAAGACCTCCAGGGAGGTACCTGGAAAACTGTCATGTCTTTCAACAAAGCAGATTTCCAGCCTACACAACCACTGCCCACAACAGATCCCGCTTACCAAAAACAACTGGATGAAGTTGCTTCATTGCAGCAATCGATGTCTGCTGCCGACAAGGAAAATCTTCAATACTGGGGTGCTGGCGCTGTCTTACGTTGGAATGAAATCATCCGTCAGCTGGTAGCCAAATACAACCTACCACCCGTAAACAATCCGGATGGCACTTACCCCATTCCAGCAGCAGCCAATCCCTTGGCATACCCCTACTTCCCATTTGCCAATCCACCCTATGCGGCCAGGGCTTACGCCTACCTGAGTGTAGCCCAATATGATGCCTTGGTGGTGGCCTATCACTGGAAGGACCAGTACAGCATAAACCCAGCCTACCAACGTGATTCAAGGATCAAAGCATTGTTGCCGGATAATGCTGTCAAGTCCTACCCATCGGCTGATGCCGTTGTGTTTGGAGCTTCTGCCGCTTTGCTTAAGCTGTTGTTTCCCGGTGAGCTTGATTACATCGACCAACAAGTGGCACTGCACCGGAAAGCCCGTTTGCAGTCAGGCATCGAAACGGCTGCCGACCTCACTGCCGGTGAGAAGCTGGGGCAGCAAGTGGCACAGCTTTCTATTGCAAGGGCAAGAACAGACCGTGCAGGGCAGGCTGTGGGTATCAGTAACGGTATGGATTTATGGAAGGCGTTTGAGAAGGATTGCATCGCCAGAAATGAAACACCTTGGATCAGCCAGGAGTCGCCCAAACGTCCACCCATGCTTCCCTATTTCGGCCGTGTCAAACCCCTGTTGTTCGACTCTGCCACCTTGGTAACACAAGTTCGCCCGGGACCTCCCCCATCCACAAAATCTGAAGCCTTCAAACAGGAATTGGAGGAGGTGAAATATTACAGCAAAAACCCCACCAGGGAGCGCATCGCCATTGTACACTTTTGGGCAGATGGTGTGGGCACCTATACCCCGCCCGGACATTGGAATGCGCTTGCAGCGGAAGCTTTCGTGACCAAGGGATGGAGTGAAGTGCGTTGGGCAAGAGCTATGGCCCTCCTGAACATGTCGCTGATGGATGCCGCCATCGCGTGCTGGGATGCCAAATACACCTATTACAACCCCCGGCCGTCACAGGTTGATCCCACTATCAAGACGTTGACAGGATTGCCCAACTTCCCGGCATATGTTTCCGGTCACAGTACCTTCAGCGGAGCGGCAGCAGAAATCCTGGGCTACCTCGTTCCCGATAAAAAAACCGTTTTCGCGGAAATGGCTGAGGAGGCATCGTTGTCGAGGCTATACGGCGCAATCCACTACAAAAGTGATTGCACCGTAGGGTTAACTGTGGGCAAAAAAGTGGCCCAATTTGCCATCCAAAGGGCCATGACAGATGGTGCAGGACAATGAACATGGAAATTCAGTGACAAGTCAGTAACTTGAAAAAAAATCTGGTTTTACATGAAAAAAATACTGGTGGGCCTTGCCCTGCTTTCGCTGAATGTTGCCGTTGCGCAAAAGAAGAAACCTGCTGCCGCCCCGTCGAATGAACCGTTGAAAACCGCCGCCATTCAAGGCCTGGAGGCTGCTTATCCCCAATACAAAGATGTTGCCCTCCAGATATGGAACAATGCGGAACTCGGATACAAGGAAGTGAAGAGTTCAGCCCTTTTGCAGGAAACACTCCGCAAGGAAGGTTTCACCGTGGAAGCCGGTGTGGCTGACATCCCGACTGCATTTGTGGCCACGTACGGCAGCGGACAACCTGTGATTGGTATCTTGGCTGAATTTGATGCACTGCCAGGACTGGCACAGGAAGCAGTACCGGAGAAAAAAGGTATTGCTGGTCAGGCCGGAGGCCATGGTTGCGGACACCACCTTTTCGGTGCAGCATCCGTAGCAGCAGGCGTTTCCATCAAAAAACTCATCGAAGAAAAAAAACTCACCGGCACCATCAAGGTGTATGGCTGCCCCGCTGAAGAAGGCGGGTCCGGCAAGGTGTACATGGTTCGTGCAGGACTCTTCAACAACGTGGATGTAGCCATCCACTGGCACCCGGGTGATGGCAATGGTGTTACCATGACCAGTGCGCTCGCCAACAGCTCTGCCAAGTTCAGGTTTTACGGACTTTCTGCCCATGCTGCCGGCGCTCCTGAAAGGGGACGTTCTTCACTTGATGCTGTTGAATCCATGAACTATATGGTCAACCTGATGCGCGAACACGTGCCTCAGGAAACCCGCATCCACTATGTAATCACTTCAGGTGGCAAAGCACCCAATGTAGTACCGGATTATGCTGAAGTTTACTACTATGTGCGTCACCCCAAACGTGAGCAGGTGAAGCAAATTTTCGAGCGGGTGGTTACGGCAGCCAAAGCAGCTGCCATGGGCACTGAAACAAAAATGGAATACGAAATCATAGGTGGAACACATGACCTTTTGCTGAACAGAACCCTCGGTGAAGCCATGCAGGTAAACCTGGAAAAAGTAGGTGGTGTCAAATACAGTCCTGAAGAAGTGGCCTTTGCCCAAAAAATACAATCTTCTTTCACGTACAAAGCACCAGCCATCGCAACGGCAGACAGCGTTAAACCGCTCAAAATTGAAATGGATGCCGGCGGCGGTTCCACTGATGTTGGCGATGTGAGTTACGCCCTCCCTACAGTGGGTATGCGCGCTGCCACCTGGGCTCCCGGCACACCTGCACACAGCTGGCAGGCTGTTGCTTGCGGTGGTACAGAAATCGGCACCAAAGGTATGCTGGTGGCTGCCAAAACCATGGCGCTCACCGCCATCGACCTGTTTACCAAACCTGCACTCATCGAGCAATCCAAGGCCGAATTTCTGAAAATGAAAGGCGACTACAAATACGAAGCACTGTTGGGTAACAGAAAGCCTGCTTTGAATTATAGGGATTAGGGATGAGGGAATAGGGATGAGGGAAGAGTGATGAGTGAAGAGTGATGAGGGAAGAGTGATGAGGGAAGAGTGATGAGGGAAGAGTGATGAGGGAAGAGTGATGAGGGAAGAGTGATGAGGGAAGAGTGATGAG
>JBDLUN010000042.1:0-6019 GCA_039805245.1 Bacteroidota bacterium | reverse complement strand
GCCATGAGCCCAAGGCTCAGTTCCGGAAGGGTAAAGGCTGCCGATTACGGGTATATACCCAATCCTGACTTTGTCTTGAAAGACTCGGCCGGTTTTGGGATCTGCTATCAGCCCCTTTTGGCTGCTGGAGAATATGCCACTGCATGGACCCATGGCATGGTCAATGGAAAACACGTCATAGATTTGTCGGTTGGATACAGTAAAACTGCCAAGGGAAAAGCAACAGGGGAAGCCATCACAGCCATCAAATCCTTCAGGGGAAAGCCATTTGTTCAGGTGATTGGCAAACATAGACAATGGTGGAATAGCTATTTCAAACAGAGTTTCATTTCCATCCCCGAAAAGAAGCTGGAGTCGTACTATTGGTTACAATTATACAAAGTGGCCAGTGCCACAAGGCCAGACAAACCAATCATAGACCTGATGGGCCCCTGGTTTACAAGCAAAACGCCCTGGCCAGCCATCTGGTGGAACCTCAATACCCAGCTGACTTATTCCCCCCTGTTCGCATCCAATCATTTGGAGATGACCCGTCCGCTTTTTGACCTGCTTAAACAAAACCGGCAGCAGCTCATCAATAACGTCCCATCACAATGGCGAGCTGACGCTGCCGCTATTGGCAGGATGTCGACTTTCGATTTGGTAGCTCCCCTTAATCACAATGATTTGAGGCTGGGTCAGTTTGAGCCAGGGAATCTCATCTGGATGATGCTTTATTATTACCGGTATTACCAATATTCTGGGGATGAACAAGAGTTGCGTCAGCACATTTATCCGCTCTTGAAAAGGTCTGTCAATTACCTCATCCACCTCTTAAAAAAGGATGAGCAGGGTATCTATCATCTCGTCAAATCCCATTCCCCCGAATTTGCAGATGCCGAAGATGCTCACTATACATTGGCCGGTTTGCAGTGGGGCTTGCAGACCCTGAAAAAAATAAATGCCAAACTGCAGCTCAACGACCAGGATGCCAAGCGATGGGAAGAGATAGGTGCCAAACTTACCCCACTTCCTGTTGATGCAACCGGTTTCATGATTGGTAAAAATGTTGCGCTGACATCTTCACACCGGCACTATTCGCATTTGATGGCAATATATCCTTACCGCTTGCTGAACATGGATTCGGAAAATGACAGATCGTTGGCCGTCAGATCCATCAACCACTGGCACTCCATGCCTTCAGCATTGGCCGGATACTCTTATACCGGTGCATCGGGTATGTTCTCGCTGTTGGGACAAGGTGAAAAGTCTGCACAGTTTCTCCGCGATTTTCTCAAACGCCATGCTGAGCCCGGAGGGTTGTATGCTGAGGCGGGTCCTTGTTTTGAGACTCCATTGGCCTTTGCAACCAGTCTGCTGGAGATGCTTATACAGTCTGATGACGGACGTATCCGTGTATTTCCATCTGTGCCTGCTACCTGGCAAGACGCAACATTCAGTAAACTGGCTGCAGAAGGGGCATTTCTCGTTGATGCCGTCCAGGAAAAGGGTGGTGTTAGGGAAATTAAACTGAAAAGTATCAAGGGAAACAATTGCGTACTCGAAATCAATAACAGGAAACACTTCATTCTGAATTCCGATCAACGCGGTATTGTATTGCCCGAAGTTGAAACAAAGCAAGGCTGGCAGGTACTCCGGTTTTCCACAAAACCTGGAGAGACGATTACCATCACTGAACAAGGTTGGATTCAGGCAGCAGGCAAGGCAGGCAACACCTCAGAGCCCATCTATTACTGGGGGTTGAATAAAAATTTCAATAAATGAAACCCATTTCTATTTATACATGGATAGGCATGCTGATGCTCATCGCTTGTAATCAGCAGAAACCCTATCAGGGAAAGTATGCGTCTGTGGAAGACAGTCTGCTGCACTGCAGCTCCAACCTGCCCAGCAGGTTCGGACCGGCGGCAGGGACAGATACAACCATGGTCACCGGACAGCCAGATTCCGTTTCACATGAGGGGATGGTATGGATTCCTGGTGGAACCTACCTGATGGGAGCTCATGACCAGGATGGCCGCGAGGATGAATATCCGCAACATCAGGTTAAGGTCAGTGGGTTTTGGATGGATGCTACAGAAGTCACCAATGCTCAATTCAAAGAATTTGTAGAGGCTACGGGCTATGTGACCACTGCTGAAATTGCCCCAGACTGGACTGAACTAAGCAAGCAGCTTCCTCCCGGAACACCGAAACCACATGATAGCCTACTTGTTCCTGCATCCCTTGTATTTGTGAAACAGCCTGCAGGAGCCGGACTCGGTGACCCATCTATTTGGTGGTCATGGAAAAAAGGAGCCAACTGGCGACATCCGCAGGGTCAGGGTAGTGACCTGAAAGGGAAAGACAATCATCCGGTTGTTCATGTTTCCTATGATGATGCAGTTGCCTATTGCCGGTGGGCAGGCAAAAGGTTGCCAACAGAAGCCGAATGGGAATTTGCAGCCCGTGGAGGAAAAACATCCATTTATCCTTGGGGCAATGAACCGGTTGAATCAGGCAAGCCCAAAACCAACAGCTGGCAGGGCACATTTCCGAGTGTCAATACCGGTTGGGACAAATTTCCTGGTTCGGCTCCTGTCAGATCATTTGCAGCCAATCCTTTTGGCTTGTATGATATGGCTGGTAACGTATGGGAGTGGTGTGCAGACTGGTACCGGAACGATTATTATGCTTCCGTAAGCAACCAGTTGCTTACGGATCCGCAGGGTCCATCCACTAGTTTCGATCCGCAGGAACCCACTGTGCCCAAGAAAGTGGTGCGTGGCGGTTCATTTCTTTGCAACGATTCCTATTGTAAGGGTTACAGGGTTAGTTCAAGGATGAAGACTGCAACCGATACCGGGTTGGAACATACTGGATTCCGTTGTGTCAGTAGCCGTTAGTCATTTCCTGTTTTCAAAATTGCTCATCCAGAGGCTTCCAGCAGGACTTTCATACTGTTTGACCAGGTCGTTGATGAGCAGTTCATTGAGGGTGAACTGGGCTTCAAATTCATTTTCGTTTCTCAGCAAGGCAAACTCCCGTGAAGTCATGGTCTGGAATCTTTTGAACAGGTAACGGGGTGATGTGTCGTATTTCCCCTTGCGGATGCCGGGTGCCATCTGCCTGATGATGTCTTCAAAATTTTCATAAGGTTGGTACCCGTTCAGCGTCAATTCCATTCCGTTTGTATTGCTGAAAAACAGTGTAGGCAGCTCTTTGATCTGCAGCTCATCAGCCATCACCAAATCCTCCCGAAACAAAGCTTGTGCTTTACCTTCCAGGTCGCGCAGCAGTCTGGCGGCATCCAGTCCTACATCATATGCTGCCCCATGCAGGTATTCCTTTTTGATGATATTCTTTTTTTCCAGGAATACCATTTCCCTAATCCTTCTCAGGAACAGAACAGCCTTTCCGGTATCTTGGATTTGTGCGGCTTTGAAAGCAATGGAGGGCGGATAAGAGGAGGGTAGTGGATCTTCCAACCACACATCTTTGTTGATTGGCATCTCATAAAAGGAACATACCTGTTCCCAATGGGCTGCAACATCAGAGGGTTTGCTGATGCCATTCCTGTTGAAATTCTCCCAGCTCGGCAGTAGGCCACCCATCTTGTATTCAATATTCACATGGTTCTCATATTCCAGCTGCAGTTTTCTCAGCTGCGGTTGGATGATCCAGCAGGTAGAACAGATCGGGTCTGTAAAATACAGGATATTGATTTCCTTTTTGGCTGTTTTCCTCCTGATTGCCCTTTCCTGTTTGCTGATGAGAGGGATGAGCAGATCGTCTTCATTTTTTGATTCGGGGTTCAGGAAATCCTGCTTGAGTGAGCGACCCAGCTTTATTTGTTTATCGATATGTTCAGCCCGCAAGTGATAATACCTGTTGCAAGCAATTTCGAGGTCGTCATGATCGCCCATGAGTGTTGCCAGTGTATGGGCATCCACGAGTGCGTTGGTGGTGCCTGCACTGGTGAATGGAAGAGAAAGGTGGGCTGCATCCCCTATCAGGACTACATTCTGGCGGTGGAACTGTTGAAGTAGATCGAAATCCCTGGTATGCCAGATATAGGTCTCTTCAAAGGTTTCGTATTCCAGCACATCGTGCACCAGCGGTGGAAAATCTTTCAGCAATTCGCTGCAAAACATGCCCATGGCTTTGGCACTGCATTCATGGATATCCATCAGGTTTGGATCATATTGGATATACCAGACCAATTCATCTGTTGAACAAGGAATCAGTCCGAATGAAATGCTTTTTTTATGGTGTTGGAATTTGGTGAAGCGCGAACCCATCTGTTTGCTGAGGGATGGATTCTTGAGCAGTCCGAGTACCTCTTTTACCTCTGTTTTACTGAATTGGGTTTCTCCAAAAAGTTCTTCCCTGACTTTGGAATGGCATCCATCTGCACCGATGAAAAAGTCGCCATACTCCAAGGTACCGTTTTTGAAAACCGCTGCGATAGCTTTTTCACCTTCGTAGATGAAATGGGAAAATTCCCGTTGCCTTTTGATATTTTCAGGTGGGTACAATGCTTCCAGGCAGTCTACAATATCTTTTCTTTTGATGCATTGCCAGGGGTCCAATTTCTGGAATTTCACTTCCTCATTGGAGGGTTTGCGTAGGCTGAAGCGGTCGATGAATGCCCCTGGTAGCTGGAGATTATCCTGACCTTCCATCATGTCTTTCAGAATGGAAACACCCTCAGCATGCATCAGAAAGGCATTGCCTTTTGTAGGAGTGGTGCTGTCTCTTTCACAGATGACCGTTTCAAAGCCTTTTTTGTGCAGGAGGATGCCCATTGCCAATCCGGCAATGCCTCCACCCAGGATTACAGTTTTCATGGATTTAGGGTTTTGGTTATGTTGTTCAATGCGTGTTCAATGATGGTTGTCGAAGTGGCAAAACTCATGCGGATATAACCTGCAGCACCGTTGCCAAACCATTGTGGGAGACCGGGTACAACCGATACCTTCGCTTCTTCTAACAGCAACTGCTGCATCTCAAGGCTGGTCATACCGGTACCCCTGATGTCTGCAAATGCGAGGTAGCTGCCTTCCGGAGCGGTGCAATGCACCCCGGGGATTTGGTTAAGTCCATTCACCAGTAGGGATCTGACATGGTCCAGGTGGTCCAGAAAAAGGGAAAACCAATCGTCGCAGGCCGTCAGTGCTGCATATGCGGCCACTTGGCCAATGATATTGCAGCCCCTGATGGTTGCGTTATGTTCCGAATGCCTGTATATTTTTTCAAAATGATTTTGATTGGGTGCCATCACCGCGCCAACACGCAGCCCTGCCAATCCGAATGATTTGCTGAAGCCGGTGACGGTGATTGTTTGTTGGAAGATGGCTTCATCGAGGGATGCGATGGGGATGAACTGGCGGCCGTCAAAAACGATGTCACTCCAGATTTCATCGGATAGCAGCATGATATTGTTTTGCGTGGCCACTTCGCCGAGTACCTTCAGTTCTTTTGCCGTGAACACCTTTCCGGTAGGGTTGAGCGGATTGCACAGACATATGAGTTTGGTTTTTGGCGTGATCAATTCCTGCAGGGCGAGGAAATCAACTTCACCAGTTGCGGGTGGAATCGGAAATGGAACCGCTATCCCGCCAGAGGATTCAATGGCATAGCGAAAGAGGAAATCGACAGGGTCAAAAATGATGGCTTGGTCACCCGGTTTCAGGTAAGTGCGGCAGACTAGGTCTATACCAGCAGCGGCACTGTCTACCGGCAGGATGCAGTTGGGTGAATAGCCGGTATGGTATTTTGATACATATTTATTGGCTAATGCTTCTTTCAGTGGCATAAAGCCTTTGGGGTCGTTGTAGGCAAAATAACCGTCTGCCGTGAATTTGGCTATGGCCTCCCTGATGGCGGGAGCTACTGGGAAATCAGGATCTGCGGCAGTGAGTGGGATAACGCCTTCGGGTACTGTTGCCCAACGCAAGTTGAAGGCATGTGAACGGAGCAATGGCAGGTTGATGGACTGGTTTTCAAACATGGATAAGGATTGGATCCTTAATCTAGA
>JBDLUN010000041.1:0-2884 GCA_039805245.1 Bacteroidota bacterium | reverse complement strand
AATCTTTTTTCCCAGTGCTTCGAAGGCAGATACGATGTTAAGGTCTTCGCCTTTGTAATGACCTGGGGCGATGGTTCCACCATAAACCATGATGGATGGCCTGTTTAACCTGCCCATCGCCATGATGGATCCTGGCATGTTCTTGTCGCATCCTGGAACTGTAATTAATCCGTCATAATATTGGGCACCGCAAACGGTTTCTATAGAATCAGCAATGACATCTCTACTGACGAGTGAGTAACGCATGCCGTCAGTTCCATTGGACATGCCGTCACTTACACCAATGGTGTGGAAGGTGAGTCCGACGAGATCATTTTCCCAGATGCTTTTTTTAATGATAGCTGCCAGGTCGTTCAAATGCATGTTGCAGGTGTTACCATCCCATCCCATGCTAGCCACACCCACCTGGGCTTTGGCCAGGTCTTCATCAGTGAGGCCGATACCATAAAACATAGCCTGGGCAGCAGGTTGTGTAGGATCCTGTGTTATGGTTTTGCTATACTTGTTCAATTCATTCATGATCTTGGCAATTTATTGTTGAAGGGGCAATACTGTTGATTTGCAATGGTTATAAGTTTCAAAATCTGCTCTCACCAAAGCGAGATATGCTTTTCTGATGATACCGCTTAGGCTATCATCAAATGATAAAGGAAAATCTTGGTCGTCAACCCCCTGCCAGCCGATGACTTCTACACCTGTTCCACAAAAGAATGCTGTGTCAGCTGACCTCAATTCCTCATGGGTGACCTGTTTTTCGATAACCGGAATACCCAAATCTTGGCAGATCCCCAAAACGGTTTGTCGGGTTATACCGTTTAAAATATACCCTGGAGCCGGGGTAATCAGTTTGCCGTCTTTCTCATAAAAGACGTTGGCGCCCGGACCTTCCGCAACAAAACCTTCCATGTCTTTCAGCAGTGCTTCATCATATCCCTGCCTTTTGGCGTCTTGGGAAGATACGATGGAATTGACATAATGCCCGCATGCCTTGGCATGTATATGGAATCCCAAAGGATTTGGCCTTTGGAAGGATGAACTCATGACACGCAACAGTTTTTCACCCAAAAAAGGCTGCATCTTCCAAGCCTGGATGGTGATGTAAGACACTGTATTGAAGGCATACGTCATGTTGGGTGGTGCAAAAACAAGTGGTCTTATATAGGCATCCTGGAGATTGTTTTGTTCCAAAACAGTGTAGGTGGCTGCAATCAATTCCTGTGTATCCCAATGGAAGGGCAGGTTTATGGCTCTTGCAGATTCCCTCAACCGCTCGAAATGCTCTTCAGCTTTGAAGATGCGTGTTTCACCTTCAATTGACCGGTATGATCTGATACCTTCAAAAACACCATATCCATAATGCAGTGATTGGCTGTAGAGATCGATTTTGGCATCAACCGCCTTTACATAGGAACCATTGAGGTACAATATGGTATCTTGATCGAAGTATTGCATTGTACTAGATGATGGTTGATTTTCTGATTTCTATGTTTCCTTTGTTGACAGCTTCGTCAGTCCTGTTGGTGATGCAATCACAAATCATCTCCCCGATGGTGGAGGTGAAATAGAAATTGACAGGGTCAAGGTCTTTGGTTACAAATGCGTTTTGAATTGACCATTCCACCGCGTGCTGGATATCTTCTGCAGCCTCTGTGAGTCCAAAGTGTTCCATCATCATCGCTGCTGCCAATATGGTGCCGATAGGATTGGCAATATCTTTTCCTGCTGCCTGGGGGTAAGCGCCGTGTATGGGCTCAAATAAGGCAGGCCCTGTACCCAATGATGCTGAAGGCAGCAATCCCAATGATCCGGAAAGCACGCTGGCTTCATCACTCAGGATATCTCCGAACATATTTTCGGTAAGGATAACATCGAATTGTGATGGATTGATGATCAATTGCATGGCAGCGTTATCTACGTAGAGAAAACCCAACTCAACAGCAGGGTATGCTGATGCCATGGCCGTAACGGTTTTTCGCCAAAGCCTGGATGTTTCCAGAACATTCGCCTTGTCTACCAATGTCAATTTTCGTTTTCTTCTGCCCGCATGTTCAAATGCCAGTTTGGCTATTCTTCTGATTTCCTCAGCGGAATAAGAACAGAGATCTGAAGCTGTTTCCGTTGTCAAATCATTGGTCTTTTCCCCGAAATAGATGCCACTGGTCAGCTCCCGGTAAATCACTATATCCACCTTTTCCAACAGGTTTGATTTTACGGGAGATAGGTGATATAGGGAAGGATATGTCTGGACTGGTCTGATGTTGGCAAACAAGCCAAGTTCTTTTCTGATTTTCAGCAGGCCCATTTCAGGTCTGATTGGCAGCGTGGGGTCTTGGTCGTATTTCGGATGTCCTACAGCCCCTAACAGCACCGCATCGCTTGCCAAACAAGTTTCCAAGGTGGCAGTTGGTAGCGGGTCGCCGGTCTTTTCGATGGCATCGGCACCAATGGAACCAAAACTGAAATGAAAATGATAGCCGTATTTTTTGGCAATGGTATCCAATACCCGAACAGCCTGATTGGTGACCTCAGGGCCGATGCCATCGCCTGGCAAAACTGCTATATGTTTTTCAATTGGGCTCAATGGGTTTGGGATTGGATGTATTTGTTGGCCAGCTCGGTGAGGTTGCCGTCTTGCACTTCCTTCAATGTATCGGCCATCGCGAGGAACTGTTCATAAAGAACATCTATATCGTTGCGGGTGAACTCATGGCCCAAATTTTTGAACCGGTATGCCAAGGCAGACCGGCCACTGCGGGCAGTGAGTACAATTTTGGAAGTTTCTGCACCAACCTCTTCCGGACGGATGATTTCATAGGTTTGGGCGTCCTTCAAAAAACCGTCCTGGTGAATGCCGGAGGAATGCGAAAAGGCATTGGCACCCACA
>JBDLUN010000040.1:0-7301 GCA_039805245.1 Bacteroidota bacterium | reverse complement strand
GCAATTATTTACTGGCTAAGTGGTGATACCAGCTATGCAAGGTTTTCCGCAGATATCCTTTCACAGTGGGCCAGAGGTGCTTACCATCAAAATCCAATACAAGGTCCATGTAGAACAGGTTTCCTATCTATTCAAACACTAGGAGACGGCAGCTATGAAGCAATGCCACTCATCTATGATTTCCTCTATGATTACCTGAGAAAAAACAATTACGAGACTAAATGGTATGAGACTGTCTTTGATAAAATTGCACATACCATGACATTCAGAGGATTTTGGAATAACAATTGGTTTGCAGCACAAACACCAGCACTTGTCTTTTCAGCCATGGCGCTGGAAGACAAGGCAAAAAAGGACTATTACCTTAGTTTCGTTACAACAAGGGATACGATTAATGGCGGATGCGGTCACCTCAGTATGCCTTCGGTGGTAAAAGAATGGCTAACTCCAGACGGTCACTGGAAAGAGCCTGGAGGCTATCATAATTTACCGGTAAGCAGTTTATTGACAGCTTCCCTTGCGTTGGAAAAAAATGGTATTCCAGTATTCAAAGACAATCCGGCGCTACTGGATGCTTCTTATGTAATGATGAAATATTCTTTCCCAAACTTGCAAGCTCCTACTTTTGGTGATACAGGTCCAGCCACACAAAGTCCACTATGCCTTGAAATCGGTTTGCTAATGGCCAGCAACTATCAACATCCTATATTGCCTCAATTATCTGCTGCAATGAAAAAACTCAAAGCGGATAAGGGTTATAAACGGGAAGATGCCGACTACCTTGGTTTGTTATGCTATTTACCCCAGCTTCCAGAAGATAAAAATAACACAGGATATACTTGGCCTAGGAGCAATCAACTTGATTTTGCAAAAGCATATTTCCAACGAAATGGCTCAGAAGCAACTTCAGCCCTCATGTATGTTGTTCAAGGTGCTACATACAATCATAACCATGCCAATGGAATGTCTGTAGAGCTTTATGGATCAGGAACAATTATGGGTCCGGATCCGGGCAACGGATTGACTTATGAAGATCCGATGCATGTGAATTATTACAGCCAATGGGCTGCGCATAATACGGTAATTACAGGAAGCCTTTCCGCGCCATCATCTGTTTTCAAGGGTGGCGGCGGAGCCAAAAAAATGGGTCAAATATCCCTTTCTTCCATGGAACCCAAGCCAGAGACAACCGCTTTATCTGACAATTTTCAATTTACTATCACCCGATATGTAGACATTACAACAGGTGCAAAACAGGAAAGAAGTCTGGCCATTATCAAAAGTGCTCCCCATTCGGGATATTACTTGGATATTTACCGGTCTGACCATCCCTTGAGCAACACTTACATTTACCACAACATTGGCAAAGAGCTGCAACTGTTCGACTCCACAAACGGTCTCATCAATCTTAAAGTGGATTCCATTCCGGTTTCCCAAAAACCGTTTGATCCACCCGGCCTGAGGTTCATCACCAATACCCGTTCAACAGGAGAATACAATCACCAACTCAGAGCCTTATTTTCCATTGCAGACGGAACAAAAGACACATCAAACCGATACATGCAGGTTTTGTTTCCAGGAGCCCTACAAAGAACCTTCTTCAAAGGCATGGCACCAGCAACCAAAACGGTTACGCCTCAATACAGGAATATGGCAACCCCTACAATTGTTTGCCATCAGGTGGGAGAAGCATGGAGCAGGCCATTTGTGGCAGTCTTTGAACCCTTTGCAGGAAAAGGCAATAACCAGGTGCTGAAAGTAGAGAACATCACAGGATCCAATCCTACCGCACTTTCAGCCCTTACCATTGACAACAAAAACGGCATACGTCATTTCCTCTTCCAATCATCCCAACAGGACCAAATGCATGAAGGTGCTGGATGGAAATTCAAAGGCAGCTTTGGTGCTGTGCTGATGGAAAAAGGCCAGGTGAAAGAACTTTATTTGGGTAGCGGAAAGGAGATATCATTTGAGGGATACGCCATTTCCTGTGCCACACCCGAAGGGTCTGCCAGCATGCGTATCAGTGAAGGTAATCTGATTATCCGCTGTAACCAGGCCTCTACGGTTAATGTAAAAAACAGAAGATTCAATATTCCTGCCGGTGCCGACTACACCATTCCACTGGAGGATAAACAATAAAGTATTGGCATTTACTATTGTGACCAATGCTCATATTGTAAAAGCGAAGAGGCAGCCCGGATGGGCTGCCTCTTCGTATCAAATGCATTGAAATCAGGAGTTACAAAGCATAACGCAACATGCTGATAACGGCACTGCCATTGGCATTAACAGCATTCACAAATATGTACGCCTTATATTTTTTATCCGCTGTTTCCACCCAGGTACCTGCTTCAGCTCTCAATCCTAAAGCATAGTTTGGTGCATCGGTCAGATCCACCTCCTGCAAATCTTTGTCATCCACATAGATGCCGAACTGCAGGTTGGCCAGGTTGCGGTCTTGCAGATTGAAGACTTTACGCAATTTGGTGCTGCGGTTAACTCCAGAAGGGAGTGTAACTCCTGGCAACAAAGATGCATCTGCTCCGGGCGAAACCAAAGCATGTGTAAAGGATGCCGGTGTTGCCCTATACAAATAAACCAAATCAACCTTGCCTGCATTGGCAGCTGCTTCGGCAGCAGTATATGCAGTCATGTTTTCGATGGAGATATAAGCCAAATTGCCATTGGAGACAGCAATATTCTTTTTAATACCCATCTTGGCTATGGTGTAGGGCCCCATTTTGTAGGAAACAGTCTGACCATTGCTGCTGGTTGCTGAAAAGGTGAAGGTCACAGATTGTCCCCTTGCCTCTTCAGGAATCACATAATAATACCGGAGTGTTGCAGCAGTAGTATCTACCGTAAAGGCCACTTTTGTGGATTTGCCATCATTGGATGAGGGTGTACCTACAGTAACCGGCACATCAACACCACCAGTGTTGGTATAAAAAGAGCGGTGCTCCAAATAAGTGCCTGTTGCACCTGCAATGGAAGCCTCCACCTGGGCTGAAACAAGCTTTCCTTTGCTCTTGGGAATGGCCATAGCATAGGCAAACTCAATAGGTAGGCTAACGATATTGGGTCCAATTGTACGCTTGATACAATCATTGGTCAGCTCTTTAACAGCTTCTGGCAAAGTATATTCATCTTTTTGACAAGACACGAACATTGTTGCCATTACAACCAGAACTGCCATATTTTTTTTGATGTAACGCATCGGAAATATTTTTAAGAGTTTTGGTTATTGGAATTTGATTTTAAGGGTATACTCTTTTCTGACTTTCCGATCGCCGGAAACCACTGTATATTTTTTGGGATTGGCCAAATCAGACAAATCAGTTCTTCCAGTAATTTTCGGATCCAACTTGCAATCGGTTGCCAGCGTAAACTGTGGATACACATTCTTCAAATCAGTACCGAAAAGTACTGTGACATCAATGGTTTGTGCTGTCGTGTCAATGACAGGTGGAATGGCCCTTACGGTTATAAAGTCAGATCCCAGCAGTTCGAAATTGCTCACGAAACACTCTTTCCTGAAGGTGATGAGCAGACCATCTTCGTCTACCACATTGTCTTTTTGACAAGATATGATGACTGCAGTAACCATCGAAAGGGTCAGTATTGTTTTGATATATTTTATCATGACTATCAGTTGAAATTCAAAATTGTTCGAGGATGGAAAATTATCTCCAAGGTATATTTTGTGTTAGTTTCGGATTGCGGTCTCTTTCTGTTGGAGGTATCCTGAAAATATAGGCTTGCTTATATGCCAAGTCATTTGTGTTTTGATAGTAACGGGTTACATTAGCTCCCCAAGTATCAATTCTCCAAACACCTGCGCTTCCAGGTGCTCCCCATACTTTTTCGATAGCTCTCCAACGCCTGAGATCAAACCCCCTTTGACCTTCTGCAACCAACTCAACAATTCTTTCTTGTTCAATTGCATTGAAGAAATCCTGCTTGCTGGCATATTTGGTTGCTGCTAAAGCAGGCAATGCTGCTCTTGCACGCACCCTATTCACCAAGGCAACGGCATCAGCTTGCGGCCCACCCACCTCATTGGTAGCCTCTGCGTACATTAGGAAGACATCAGCCAACCTCATGACTGGATATGCGTAATCACCCTCAGAACGGCCCAACCCTTCATAGTTTCTTACGAACTTCCTGAAAACATATCCATAAACGGCGCCATCCGTATTGTAAGAAATGTAATTTACCCCCCCGATAGTTACGTTGGCCGCCCAAGTTTTATAGATATAGGGTGAGAATCCGGTGGACTTCAAGGATGTTAAACCAATACACATTTCGTAATCCCACATGATGGTGGATTTCATCCGGTAATCTCTATTGGCATAAGTCTGTGGGTTAACAGAAGAATTCAATGCTGTCCTTGCGTTGGCATTGGTAGTTGGATTAAGAGGCACCATTTTAGGGGCAAAATCTCCAGTTGTAGTCAACTGGTATCGGTCGGCCAATTCATAGTATGGTACGACCCATGCCTGTGAACCTTCGACTGTTCTTCCGGAAAAATCCCGCATCAGCTCCTCCCCTTGAGAAGGGTTGGTTGGTGTACCTGCATGGGTGAAAACCATGATATTTTCAGGGTTGCCATTGGCTTTGGGTGTGAACAATTCAAAATAGTTGGGCAAGATATCGGCCTTCCCCAATCCATCAATCTGACCGGGATCTCCGTTTTTATAGAGGGTGAGACCAAAGTCGTTGATCACAGACTTGAAATCCGCTGCTGCAGCCGTGAAAGCAGTTTGTGCTTCTGCAGGATCTTGGGTAAATCCTTCTAATTCTGGCCATCCGTTCTTCTTCCAACTGCCCCAATAGAGGTTGAGCTTTCCCCTGAAAGCCAAAGCCGCAGGTTTAGAGGCCCTTCCTAGTGCCGAAGGTTTGGCAGGAAGTTTGGCAATCGCATAATTGAAATCGGCCAAAATGGAATCCCTCACCGCTTTGATAGGAGTTCTTTCAATCCCAGTAACTTCACTGTTGCTATTAATGATCCGGCCAATGTAAGGAACATCTCCCCACATGGAAATCAACCTGAAATAGGTCATACCCCTGAGCAACCTGGCTTCTGCAATTATGCTCTCCAAAGTTGCGAGCCGGGTTCCAGAGGCGCCAGGAATCATTTTGGTGTTGATGTTCTCAATCACATAGTTGGTTCGGTTTACCGTTCCATACAAATAACCGAAATACTTATCAAAACTGGCTCCATAACCTGATGGAGAGTAAGTTGCCCCCTGATAGGCATCCCCGCGGAGAATACTGCCGCTGGTAGCACTGGTACCCCTAACCCTGGTATACTCACCATGACCGTCAAAATAATAATCCCTGTCAAATACCGCTCTGGCAGCAGCATAGGCAGACATCAACGCAATAGTAGCATCAGCATCTGTCTTCCAAAAATTTTCGGAAGCCAATTCTCCTGTGGGGACTTGCTCCAACAGGTCCTTCTTACAAGAAGTAGGCACTGTTAGCAAACCTGCCAAGAGCAATGCCATAGTTAGTTTTGAAATTGATAATAAACTTTTCATCATCACAATATTTTAGAAACTGAGGTTTATGGCGATTGAGTAAGATTTGTTTATGGGATAAACGATATTGTCATCACCCTGTTTTTCCGGATCAACTCCCCTGTAGGCCGTAAGTGTACCGATATTTTCTGCAGATCCAACAATCCTCAAATTTGTTACGCCCATCCGTGTCAATACTTTTGAATTGACCGTGTAACCCAACTGCAGATTTTTTACACGCAAGTAACTCATGTCATCCAACCAAAAGGATGTTGCCTGACGGTTGTTGCCACTTCCACCCAAGCGGGGCCAAAGTCCATCCCTATTGTCCCAAGACCAAGGATTATTCCAGTGATCCCAAGACGCAGCATAACGGGAAGCAGCAAAACTGGTATTATTGAAAATATTTAGCCAATAGTCTTTTCTGCCCGTTGCGCCCTGTAAAAACACAGTGAAGTCAAATCCTTTGTATGCGATAAAGGTGTTGAATGCGAAAGTTGTAGTAGGCCTCTCCTGTTGGAATTGGGGGAATGCCATCCGATCGTCAGCCGTAATCCTGCCATCGCCATTCAAGTCTTCCAGCAGAATATCCCCTGGAGCAGCTCCCTGGGGAGTTGCCTTGTAAACATCTTGCCAGGATTGGGCAATACCTCGGTCTTGGTATGCATACACAAATTGGTATGGCATACCTATAAAAATATTTCCTCTCAACAGCAATTGATTCCATTTTTCAAGATTGGTATTGTTGATGGCTCCATTGAGATTAACCCCATACTGCAACTTGCCGATTCTGTCCTTCCAAGCCAGATCAACTTCAACTCCTCTGTTACGCAGATTTCCAATATTGGTTCTGGGAGGTGGGGAATAGGCGTAAGTCAGGAAGGTGGAAAACTCGGAAGGTCTGTTCATGCCAGTAGTAAGCCGGTCATAATAATCGACTGCTGCAGTGAGGCGGTTGTTGAGGAATGAGAGATCCAAGCCCAAATTAAAAACGGTACTGGTTTCCCACGTAAGCAGCCTGTTGATCATTTTTGCATTGGCGAAACCACGTTGTACGCTTGTTCCTGTAACATAGTTGAGGTTGGTGAGTGTTTCCTGTTGTTCAAAGCGGCCCACACCACTATTGTTACCGAGGCTGCCATAAGAGACCCGCAATTTACCATTGGTCAGGAACCTGTCGGTAAAGCGCTGAATGAACTTCTCCTCCGTGAATTTCCAACCTAGAGCTGCAGATGGGAAAAACCCAAAACGGCTGCTGTCGAGGAATTTGGAGGATCCATCCACCCGGAAATTGACTTCAAACAAATATTTATTGAAAGCTGTATAGTTGAACTTCCCGATATAAGACCGCAAACCTTCTGTACTTGATGTACCGCTGGTGGATTGGATATCTGTCAAAGCAGCATTGATTTCCGTTAGAGAGGGGTGCAAACGGTCGTTTCTTGAACTTCCTTGTGACCTGGCATACCAATACTCTTCATTATATACTACAACAGCTGCAATATCATGGTTCCGACCGATTTTGGTATTATAATTCAGCCTGCCATTGAGCAATGTTTTGTAACCAGTACTTGTTGAATTGGAAATGCCAGCATTCTGGCCTACATAAACACGGCTACCAAAAGATTGGGTCTGGAAATTATATGCCTGAGCAGGCGTAGGAGCACCATAACCGAATTGATTATAATAGTTAAGAGCATAATCAACCCTGGCAGTCAGTCCTTTGATGGGTGACCAATCATAATACGCCTGCAAATTGGCTTCCTGACGGTTATT
>JBDLUN010000039.1:0-25441 GCA_039805245.1 Bacteroidota bacterium | reverse complement strand
AAGACCGGGTTACTTCCTTTTACTTTGCGTATTAATTCACAGTTATTCAATTTTAACTTTCAAAAAACCCAAAAGAATGAAAAAGGTATTTGCAATTCTCGCTATCGCTGCTCTGGCATCTTGCGGTGGATCTTCTGAAGCTCCTGCTGCTGACACAACTGCTGTTGCTGTTGACACAACTGCTGTTGCAGTTGACACAACTGCTGCTGCTGCTGACACTACTGCCGCTGCTGCTGATACTACTGCTGCTGCACACTAAGATTTTTTTTCATATGGCAAGCAATCGTTGAAGTCGTCCCGTTTCTACGGGATGACTTTTTTTATATCCTTGATAATCAGTGTGTTGCCTTGTTTTTGCTCCTTTCTGCCCGAATAAGGCTACCTTTGCAAAAAGTTATATATGAGTTTTGAAGCGTTGGGTATTGAAGCGTCGTTATTAGAGGGTATACAGGCCCTCGGATTCACTCAACCCACCCCCATCCAGGAAAAGGCAATTCCCATTCTGTTGAGTGGTACGAAGGATTTCGTTGGGCTCGCCCAGACCGGTACCGGGAAAACTGCAGCATTTGGTCTTCCCCTGCTGCAGTTGGTAGACAGTGAAGTTAGGCACCCACAGGCCTTGGTGGTTTGCCCCACCCGTGAATTGTGTATGCAGATCACGAAGGACTTGGCCAATTTTTCCACACATAAGAAAAGTGTCCGGTCCGTTGCCGTTTATGGTGGTGCCTCCATTGGTGAGCAAATCCGTGAACTGAAGCGAGGTATCCAGATTGTAGTGGCTACCCCTGGTCGATTGATTGATCTTATCGAGCGGAAAGCCATCAACCTGGAAAACATCCATTATATCGTATTGGATGAGGCCGATGAAATGCTGAACATGGGCTTCCGGGAGGATATCGAGTTCATCCTGGGTAATACCCCGAATCGCAACAGCACCTGGTTGTTCAGTGCAACCATGCCTTCAGAAGTGAAGCAGGTAAGCAAGCGTTTCATGGATACCCCTGCGGAAGTGACCATCGGCAAGGTTAATGCGGCGAATGCCAATATCGATCACCAGTACTATGTTACCTCCGGAGTCAACCGTTACCATACGGTCAAGCGGATTATCGATTTTAATCCCGGTATCTACGGAATCATATTTACCAGAACCAAGGCCGATGCGCAACACATCACCGAATCCCTGATCAGAGAAGGGTATGATATAGAAGCCTTGCATGGCGACCTTACCCAAGCGCAAAGGGATAAGGTGATGGCCCGTTTCAGGGAAAAAAGCCTGCAGTTGCTTATCGCAACGGATGTGGCGGCGAGGGGTATTGATGTGCAGGGAATCACCCATGTAATTAATTATGAGTTGCCCGATGACCCTGAGGTATATACCCACAGGAGTGGCCGAACAGGCCGGGCAGGTAACAGCGGTGTTTGTATCTCCATTGTTACCCAACGGGAGGCTTACCGCTTGAGGCAAATTGAAAAGCTGATCAATAACCGTTTCCATAAACTCGACATTCCTTCCGGTAAAGATGTTTGCCGAAAGCAATTCTTCCACTTCATCGACAAAATGCTTAAAGCAGATATCAGCCATGGGGAATACGAAACCTATGTGCCTTTGCTGCAGGAGAAATTTGCCGGCATGGAGAAAGAAGAAGTCTTGCAGCGTGTGGCAGCACTCGAGTTCGACCGATTCCTCCAGTACTATGAAAATGCAGCGGATCTGAATGCACGTGACGATAGGAGACCGGAACGCAGTGCAGCAGGGAGAGACGGACAAGCAGCCGGTGCAAGGGGTAGAGATCGCGACCGTGAAAGAGGTGCAGGTGGAAATTACAAGAAACTGTTCATCAACCTTGGTACAAAAGACGGCTTTTACAAGGCAAGTTTTCTGCAATTCATTCTCGATCTCAGTGACCTGAACAAGGATGTGCTGGGGCGGATCGACATGAGAGACATGAACAGCTGGGTGGAAGTTGACAGTGCCGCTGCACAACAGATGATCAGGTCTATTGATGGCAAGAAATTCAAGGGCAGGCAGATACGGATGAATGATGCTGACAGCGGTGGCCCAAGAAAAAGATTCTGATTTTTGTTTTTGAAAATGTTTTAAGTTTCTTATATTTGTGTTGATGAAATCAAACAGAACCCGTTACTTCTTTTATTTTTATTACTACTTTACCGGTGGTACGGGAGCTTTTTGTTGAAAACGAATAAAACAAAACAACAACATAAAGAATCCCGGCTAACCACCGGGATTTTTGTTTAAATGGGGTTTATGCGCAAAATACATAGCAAGAAGGCCGAAGATCAGGAAGCGGTTTTGCCGGTATCCATCCAAGGTTATGAGGGGAGTTTTCACCAAGTCGCAGCAAGGAGTTTCTTTGGCAACAAAGTTGAAATTCTGCCCTGTGCCACATTTGGGGAAGTAATCAAAACGGCTGCTGATCCTTTGAAAACCAGAGGCGGAATCATGGCCATTGAGAACTCCTTGGCTGGTAGCATTATGCCCAACTATAATTTGCTCCAAAAATCAAATCTCTTTGTTGCCGGTGAGGTTTACCTGCAAATCAATCAGCACCTCATGGTCAATCCGGATGTAGAGTTGGACCAGATCCGTGAAGTGCATTCCCACCCTATGGCGCTGCAACAATGCCTGGGGTTCCTTAATCAACATCCCTGGAAGTTGATGGAATCTGAAGATACCGCACTCAGTGCCAAACAACTGGTGCAGAAAAAAAGCAAGCATGTTGCAGCAATTGCCGGGAAATTGGCAGCAGAGCTTTTCGGTTTGAAAATCATCGCGCCAAACATCCACGATGTAAAAAACAATTATACCCGATTCCTCATTTTGGAGCAAGCCCCTTCTGAAATAAAAGGTGCCAATAAAGCCTCCATCAACTTCCATACGGATCATGCCAAGGGCCGGTTGTCGGAAGTCCTGACGGTCATCGCCCGCGAAGATATCAATCTCAGCAAGTTGCAATCTTTCCCATTGGCAGGAAGCAAATTCAAATACGGATTTCATGCAGACCTGGAGTTTGATGATATAGCGCAATTCAATGGATTGTTGAAAAAATTGGGGAAGAGAACCGAATACCTGAAGATTTTGGGGGTGTATAAAAAAGGGAAATACAACAAATAAGGGTTATGATGGAGGTTTCCAACAGATTGAATGGCATCGGAGAGTATTACTTCTCCATGAAATTGCGGGAAATAGAAGAACTGAACAAGGCAGGCCATAAGGTCATCAACCTGGGTATAGGCAGTCCTGACTTGCCCCCACATCCGGATGTAGTTAAGGTGTTGCACGAAGAAGCGACCAAAACCAATACACACGCATACCAATCATACAAAGGCTCCGCCATCCTCCGCGAGGCTGTGGGTGCCTTTTATCAAAAATGGTATGGCATACCCGTGGATCCTCAGTCGGAGGTATTGCCACTTATCGGTAGCAAGGAAGGCATCATGCATATCTGCATGACCTACCTGAACCCCGGTGATGCTGTGCTGGTGCCCAATCCGGGATATCCTACCTATTCCAGCGCGGTTAAGCTTGCAGGTGGTGAGGTGCTATCATACAAACTCGATGAAGCACATGGCTGGCACCCCGTCATCAGCGAATGGGAAAAACTGGTTCACGATTACCAAGCCACCGGAAAAGGTCGGGTTAAACTGCTTTTCTTGAACTATCCACATATGCCTACAGGGCAGCAGCCAGACAAATCCCTACTTGCTGGGATGGTAGATTTTGCCCGTCGGGAGGGGATTTTGATTCTACACGACAATCCGTACAGTTTCATTCTCAATGATGAACCGATGAGTCTTTTTGAGTTCGATCCACAAAAGGAAGTAGTAGTGGAATTGAATTCCCTCAGCAAATCACATAATATGGCCGGCTGGCGTGTGGGCATGATCGTAGCAGCAGCGGAGCATATCAACGCTATACTCCGATTCAAAAGCAATATGGATTCCGGTATGTTCCTGCCGGTTCAGGCTGCGGCAGCAAGGGCTTTGCAGCTTGATCGCGACTGGTTTGAGGATGTTAATGCCATTTACCGCTCACGCAAAGAGCAGGCACTCAAACTGCTCGACTTGCTGGGATGCCAATATGCACCCAATCAGGTGGGCATGTTTGTATGGGCTAAAATTCCTGCCGGATATGCATCAGGTTTTGAATTAAGTGATGCTGTTCTGGCCAAAGCAAAGGTTTTTATAACGCCTGGTGGGATTTTTGGAGATGCCGGGAATGGGTTTGTGAGGGTCAGCCTTTGCAGTAAAAAAGAAGTGCTGGAGGAAGCCATCAGCAGAGTGATGGCTGCAGGCAGTCTGGAAACAAACCAAGGTTAATGAATTAAGCGAGTCAACAATAGGATGAAAAGGAATTTTGCCATAGTCGGAATCGGATTGATCGGTGGATCTGTTGCCCTCAAATGCAGGAGCATCGGGTTGGCCGGGCGAATCTTGGGTGTTGACAACAACCCTGATCACTGCAGTCAGGCACTTGCTTTAGGCTTGGTGGATGAAATCCTTCCTTTGGAAGATGCTATCCAACAGTCAGATGTAGTGATCTTGGCCGTTCCGGTGGGAGCATTGGCCCATATGTTGCCCCAGGTATTGGATAAAGTTGTTTCTCAAGTGGTGATTGACATGGGTTCCACCAAAAGCCTGCTCACAGATTTGGTTAAAGATCACCCTAAGCGCGGAAGATTTGTTGCTTCACATCCCATGTGGGGTACGGAATATAGCGGTCCAGCCGCAGCAGTAGACAATGCCTTTGAAAATAAAGCGGTAATCCTCTGTGATACCCATGAAAGTAATGCCGATGCTGTTGAAACAGCCCGTACACTGTTTGCGGGACTATCCATGCGCATCATTGAGATGGACGCTGCAGCGCATGACCTCCACGCCGCCTATGTGAGTCATATCTCTCATATCACATCATTTGCCTTGGCCAATACAGTGTTGGAAAAGGAAAAGGAGGATAATGCAATCTTTGAAATGGCCAGTGCAGGTTTTGAAAGCACTGTGCGTTTGGCCAAAAGCAATCCGGAGATGTGGACGCCTATCCTCATGCAAAACAGGGAAAATGTTTTGGATGTACTCAACGAACACATTACTCAGTTGCGCAAATTCAAATCATGCCTGGAGAAGGAAAACTGGGAATACCTGAACGAACTCATGACCAAAGCCAATCAGATCCGCAGGATCATTCAATAAAAAAAACAACCACTTAATCGTTAATTTTACAAAATGGAAACAGCTCAAACAACCCAACAGTCAGCAACACAGGCAGCATGGAATAAACGTCCGCTGATCATTTCCGGACCCTGCAGTGCCGAAACAGAAGAACAGGTGCTTGAAACCGCTCAGCGTCTGGCCAAAACAGGAAAAGTGGATATGCTTCGCGCCGGTATCTGGAAGCCCAGAACCAAGCCTGGCATGTTCGAAGGAATTGGTGCGAAGGGATTACCCTGGTTGCAACAAGCCAAAAAAATAACCGGTCTGCCAACAACAGTTGAAGTGGCCACAGGCAAGCAAGTGGAAGATGCCCTTACTTTTGATGTTGATGTGTTGTGGATTGGTGCGAGAACAACCGTAAACCCCTTCAGCGTTCAAGAAGTAGCTGATGCTCTTCGCGGTGTTGATGTACCGGTATTGATCAAAAACCCCATCAACCCTGATCTGGAATTATGGCAGGGAGCCGTGGAAAGGGTAAGCCGTGCCGGTATCAAACAAATCGGACTCATTCACCGTGGATTCTCCTCATACGGCAATACTGAATTCAGAAACGCTCCCATGTGGCACCTGGCCATTGAAATGAAACGCAGGATGCCGGGCATGCCCATCATCAATGACCCTTCCCATATCTGCGGTCGCAGGGATATCCTGCAGGCTACTGCCCAGAAGGCCATCGACTTGGATTTTGATGGATTGATGATTGAAAGTCATATCGACCCAGACAATGCCTGGAGCGACGCCAAACAACAGGTTACGCCTGAGCGCCTTGCAGAAATGTTGGCTGAAATCAGCTGGAGGAGTGAAGATGTGCCATCAGAATCTTTCCATGCTGCTTTGGATAAGCTGCGTGAACAAATCAACCATGTTGATGATGAATTGATGCAGTTGCTCGCACAGCGGATGAACATCGCAGAAAAAATCGGTGAATACAAGAAAAACAATAATGTAACCATCCTGCAGGCTGGCCGCTGGAATGAACTCCGCGAAAAGGCCATTGGTAAAGCTGTTCGCCTGAATCTCAGTGAAGATTTTATCGAGAAATATATGGATGCCGTTCACATGGAAAGCATCAACAGGCAGAACAAAATCATGAATGCATGATAATCCTTTCGTGATGATGCAGGTCTACATTTATGTCCATGTCATCTGGTCAACTGCTGAACGGGTCAAGGTTTTGACCAAGCCCGTTCGGGTTGTACTCTTCACCCACCTCAAAAAATACGGTGAAGAAAAAGGGATCAGGATATTAAAGGTGGATGGAGCTGCAGAGCACGCACACCTGCTCTTGCAGTTGCATCCGGCTCAAAACCTCTCACAGGTTCTGCGCCAGTTGAAGGCAGAATCGGAAGAGTGGCTGAACAGTGCCCAATTGCTGAAGGATCCTTTCAAATGGTCTGATGAATTGATTGCCTATTCGGTAAGTCCGGGATCCCTGCAGCAGGTGATTGGGTTTATAGACAGGCAGGACGAGTACCATCAAACACGAACGTTTGAAGTAGAAATTGAGGGCTTCCTCAAAATGGATAAAGAAGGAACTACATGAAGAAAAAAACATACAGGTTTTCCAGTGCTCCAGTGGAGGTGTATTTTGATGCCAACCTCCGCCAGCTGGGTCAGTTGGTTGACAGAAAAAAAGCCATCATCATTACCGATGAAAACATCTTCGCTGCACACCAACCCAAATTCAAAAACTGGAATGTGATCACCCTCAAACCGGGTGAGCAGTATAAGATTCAGCAGACTGTTGATACCATCATCACACAATTGATTGGTTTTGAAGCAGACCGGCAATCGGTATTGGTAGGAGTTGGCGGTGGCGTGATCACAGATCTTACCGGTTATGTGGCATCCATCTATATGCGTGGTATCCGTTTTGGATTTGTGCCTACATCCCTGCTCGCGATGGTAGATGCATCTATTGGCGGGAAGAATGGCATAGATGTTGGGGAATATAAGAATATGGTAGGCATCATCCGACAGCCATCATTCCTCTTCTACGATGCGGCTTTGTTGCAAACCTTGCCCAGTAAGGAATGGTCGAATGGGTTTGCTGAAATCATCAAGCATGCCTGCATCCTTGATAGGCCCATGTTCAAAATGCTGGAAGGCACTTCACTCGTCAAGTTGCAGCAGAAAAAATCCCAGTTGAATGATCTGATCAAAAGGAATGTGCAGTTGAAATCAGGTGTTGTGAAAAAAGATGAATGGGAGCAGGGCGACAGGAAATTGCTGAATTTCGGACATACCCTCGGGCATGCGTTGGAAACCCAATATGACCTCACACACGGTCAAGCAGTAGCTTTGGGGATGGTGTTTGCCGGATGGCTTTCAGAAAAATTGCTGGGGTACAAAGACTTGTCGCGTCTGGAACATACCATTCAGGCTTATGGATTGCCAACAAGGGCCGCTTTTGATGTGGAGAAGGTCTTCAATGTGCTCAAAATGGATAAGAAAAGAGTCAGCAAAACCATGAATTATGTGCTGTTGGGCAGAACAGGCAAAGGGATGATTGTTCCTATTGCCGTTGATGAACTGAAAGGGTATTTGACTGAATTTAATGCATTGAAATAATTAAGATGATTGTAACTGTAAATCCGTCGGTAATTTCAGGAAATATCCGTGCACCAAGATCAAAGAGTGATATGCAAAGGGCCTGTGCCGCTGCTTTATTGCGTCAGGGGATTACGCATATCAAAGATCCAGGCAGGAGCAATGATGACAATGCCGCTATGGAAGTGATTGCCAAACTGGGGGCAACTGTCGATGATTGCGGAGATGAAATTGTGGTCAACAGCCAAGGCGTGAAACCCATGGGGGATGCCATTCACTGTGGTGAAAGCGGATTGGGCATTCGCATGTTTACCCCGATAGCTTCCTTATCAAGTCAACCCCTTACTATCACCGGTACCGGGTCATTGGTTACCCGGCCGATGGGTTTTTTTGATGAAATCTTTCCGCATCTGTCCATTCAAATACAGTCGCGTGAAGGTAAATTGCCCCTACAGATCCAGGGGCCGTTGAAGCCTGCTACCATTGAAGTTGATGGCAGCCTGAGCTCACAGTTCCTGACGGGTTTACTCATGGCTTTCTCAGCCGCAGATGCATCAGGAGTTACCATTAAGGTGAAGGAACTTAAGAGCAAGCCTTATATAGACCTAACTTTGGCTGTTTTGCGTGCTTTTGAGATGAAAGTACCGGTGGTGAACAACTATGAGGAGTTTACATTTGATAGCAAGCCGCATCAAATTCCGGCAAGAGAATTTACTTATGCAGTGGAAGGGGATTGGAGTGGGGCTGCATTCTTGTTTGTGGCAGGAGCTATTGCAGGTAAGATTACTGTTGAGGGGATGAATGATGCTTCTGTGCAAGCAGATAAAAAAATATTGGAGGCCATCAGGGATGCCGGTGCATCGCTGGAATATGCATCAGGCTGCTATACTGTTGCTCCAGGCAAGCTGGTTGCGTTTGACTTTGATGCTACGGAGTGTCCTGACCTTTTCCCCCCATTGGTGGCATTGGCTGCATACTGTACCGGTACTACCCGGATCAAAGGGGCTAACAGGCTTACACACAAGGAGAGCAATAGGGCACTGACCCTTCAGGATGTGTTTGGGCAGATGGGCATTGCCATTGAACTTGATGGGGATCTCATGTTGGTTCATGGCGGAACAGGAGTGAGTGGTGCAACAGTTTCGTCACACCACGACCATCGCATTGCTATGGCGGCGGCGGTTGCAGCATTGCATTCAACCGGACCGGTAAGCATCTCAGACGCTGAAGCCATTGGCAAATCATACCCAGAGTTCTATGATCATTTGCAAAAATTGGGTGCTACAATTCAATAAAAACCATTTTCTGTCATGAACCATTTCGGTAAACTTTTTACAGTAAGCATATTTGGCGAATCGCATGGCGAAGGTCTTGGTGTGGTGATTGATGGTTGTCCTGCCGGGATGCCTTTAGCCGTTGAGGATTTTATAGTTGATACAGAACGGCGCAAAGGTGGAACCCAAAAGGGAGTTACACCCAGGCAGGAAGAAGATTTGCCCATTTTCAAGAGTGGCATATTCAATGGCAAAACAACCGGAGCACCGCTGACATTGCTTTTTGAAAACAAAAACACCCGCTCAGGGGATTACGAAAAACAAAGGGCAGTTCCCCGTCCGGGGCATGCCGACTTGGTGGCACATCATAAGTATGGCGGCTTTGAGGATTTCCGAGGTGGCGGTCATTTCAGTGGGCGGCTGACCTTATGTTTGGTCGCAGCTGGGGTAGTAGCCAAGAAAATGATGGAAGGGATTGCTGTGCATGCTGAAGTGATTTCCATAGGTGGTGATGCAGATATCCAACGCGGCCTCCAGCGTGCCATCGACCAAAAAGATTCCGTTGGTGGTATTGTGGAATGCAGGGTAGCAGGATTGCCTTTGGGGCTGGGAGAGCCTTTCTTTGACTCTGCAGAATCATTAATTTCCCATATAGCTTTTGCCATACCAGCTGTGAGAGGCATTGAATTCGGAACCGGATTTCAAGCGGCCCAGATGTATGGTGTCGATCACAATGATGCCATTGA
The DNA here is from genome assembly GCA_039805245.1 of Bacteroidota bacterium. Taxonomy (GTDB): domain Bacteria; phylum Bacteroidota; class Bacteroidia; order Chitinophagales; family Chitinophagaceae; genus Pollutibacter. The sequence goes on along the minus strand of JBDLUN010000039.1, from coordinate 15,642 downwards.
AGACATGAATGGAAAAACAACTACCAACCATGCGGGAGGTATTGTTGGTGGGATTACGAATGGCAATGAAATGGTTTTTAGGATAGCCATCAAACCCACTTCTTCCACACCCAAAGACCAGTTTACCTACAACTGGGAAACCGGAGAAATGGAAACCTTTGCCGTACGTGGTCGCCACGACCTTTGCATCGCCTTGCGGGTGCCACCAGTATTGGAAGCTGCAGCGGCCATTGCCTTGGCAGATCTTATGTTGCGTGAGCAAAGGATAAAAAGGGTATATTCATAGAAAAATGGGATTGATTTACCATATCACTACACAGACACAATGGGATGCCAGCAAAGGTGCTGACCAATATACCGTGCCTTCTCTTCAAGAAGAAGGCTTCATCCACTGCAGTGATGAAGGTCAGGTCAAGGATATCATTGAACGATTTTATGCAGGTGCAACAGATGTAATAGTACTATCAATCGATACAGATAAGCTGACCAGTCAGCTTATCTTTGAATGGTCTCCATCAGTTCAGCAAACATTCCCCCACATTTACGGTCCCATCAATACCAATGCCGTTACGGCTTCAGTTCCCTGGAGCTAAATTTTCCGCCGAGATCCAGTACGCAATAATTTTGTTTAGCCAGCTTGGCTTTGCTGATAAAATTGTTGACATCCGCAGTATTGAATGCAAACAGATCGTAGTGGCAGGGAATAACCAGCGGGATTCCACAGTTTTTAGCGAGCCCAATGGCCTCATCAGCATCCAAATTGCCGGCCACTTTTCTGGAAGGGTCATTGCCATTGATGGGCAAAAAGGCAATATCCGGCTGATGGGCTTTGATAAACAATTCCATTCCATTATACTGGAGAGTATCACCACTATGGTATATCGTGAGCCCCCCCATTTTAATGATGTATCCCAAATAGGGGCAAAGTCCTTCCTCCGTTCTGTCAAGGGCATTATGGGCGGCAGGTATCGCCGTTATGCTAATCCAATCATTGGAGAAAGCCTGACCATCGTTCAGTCCAACAGGCCATGTAAAGGGCGTTCCCAGCCTCCCTGCTACGAAAGCCCTATTGGCTTCAGGAATAATCAGCTGACAGGCGGGGTTGTTGATCAAAACAGGCAGAATAGTTTCTGCATCTAGGTGATCGGTATGGTTATGGCTTGAAGTGATCAGGTCGATCCTGGGTAGCATGCCCGCCTCAATCACCAACTCACTGATGCGCACATGGGGTTTGTTGGTCTGCTGGTATTTTTGGGTCAGGGAATTGGAGAGATAAGGGTCAATTAATACCCTTTTACCCTTGTACTGTAATAGATATCCGCTTTGTCCTAGCCACCAGCCATGCAGGTAATCACTGTTTTCATGTTGCAGGATATCCGCAACCAATTCCCTGTTTTTTCTCAGCGCTTTAATCATTTAACCGCGCATTTGTTTTGCCCCTTCCACCATATTGATGAGTTTCTTTCTGGCAGCCCATCGGGCTGTTTGGCTCAAACCGCAATCTGGTGCAACAGATAACCGCTCTGCCGGAACAAATGCCAAACACCGGCGGATCCTATCCTTCACATCTTCAACCGTTTCTATGTAGTAGTTCTTAACGTCGATGATGCCCACAGAAACATCCATTTTGTCTGCAAACTGAGCCAGCAATTCGATTTCTGCAAACTCCCTGTTCGCCATTTCAATATGCATTTCATCAATATTCAAATCGAGGAAATCGGGAAGCATCGGTTTCAGGCTCCTGAAGCCGACTGGTCTGCCTTTGAAGTTGCCGAAACAGAGATGTGTCGACAATCGGCATTTGCCCTGGATGGATGATACCGTTTCATTGAAGATGGAAACAAACCGTTTGGTGTCTTCTTTGTAGGCGTAGCAACTCATGGATGGCTCGTCAAGGGTAATCTCTGTGCAACCCGCGGCAACCAGATCTTCCAGCTCTTTCCTGATGATCGGGGTAAGCGCTGCTGTAATCTCCCAACGGTCTTTGTAGGTTGCATTGGGCAGTAAACGGCCACTGAGGGTGTATGGTCCGGGTAAGCTGCATTTCAGCACAGGGCCGGCAGGCGCTAATTTTTTAAGGCGCAGAAATTCTTTGACGGAACCCAAACCGTTGGGGGCTTCCAACACTCCGGTTATGGAGTGCTTTCCGCGTTGGTCGTGTGCCGGTGGACCAAATTTTCTGGTCTCGGTATGGTTGGGCTGGATGCCTTTAATGAATCCGTAAAACGACAAGTTGAAATCAAATCTGGTTTGTTCGCCGTCTGTTATCACATCAAGTCCTGAAACTACTTGGTCATGGATCGCTGCAATGACTGCGTCTTCGGCCATTTCTTCCAGGTCTGCGGCACCGAAAGCCTGCATATTGCTTGTGGCGAATTCCAGCCATCCTGGAAAGGGGTAGCTGCCTACAACGGTTGTTCTGATCGGTATGGGTTGCATATGTTGGGTTATGGGTTGAATTGATATAATCTGGCCAGTCTTACAGCGTGTTCATCATAGGCTTTTTCAAAGAGGCGAACTGCCTCATCGGCACCTACAACATTGGCGGCACTGAGTACCGTTGGCGGTTGCCCTGCCTCCGTGAGCAATGCTGCAACCCTGGCTTTGATGCAGTTGATGAGCAATACCCCTCCGAGCGTAGATCCCGGTGCCACAGGTGTTGCCAGTCCGGGAATATTGATCATGGCATCTCCTATAGGTGCTCCCGTATCCAAAATCAGGTCGGAAACATCCCCCAGTTTAATGCCATCAGCCCTTTTGCTTTTGCTTGCTGCCGCATGCTGGCCGGAAATAAGACTGACCACCCGGATTTGTTTTTTCCTGAAATGTTCAGCCATTTCTATGGGAACAATATTCGTGCCACCAGATGAAATGATCAATGCAGAATCTTCACTGGACAAAGTGAAATTCCGGAGAATTCTGTCGGCGAAACCGCTTACATTCTCCAAAAACATGGCTTGTCGTTGCCCGTTGGCCCCCACCACAAGATTATGAAAGGTGAGTGACAGTTCCACAATGGGATTGAATCCCGTGAATGAGCCATAGCGGGGCCACATTTCCTCCACCATGATTCTGCTGTGTCCTGATCCGAACACATGGACCATCCTTCCTTTCAGGATGCTGGCAGCAAACCATTCCGCTGCTGTTTCAATAGCATCCTTTTGCGAGGCAACAGTGTCAATAATCGATCTGCTTTTCTCCAGATATTGTTCTATTTCATGCATGATTTTCTATTTCAGTTACAGACCAACCGCCGTCAATCCTGATATTTTGTCCTGTTATAAAATTCCCTGAGTCAGAGAGTAAAAGTGCCGCCATGGGTACAATATCCATGGTGTGAACCGCTCTTCCTCCTTGCAGCTGCTGCTTGCTGCGTACTTTAGCCATGATCAGTTCGTTGGATAAGGCCCTTTTGGCCATGGGAGTATCGGTAAGCCCCGGTGATATCACATTGATGCGGATGTTGTGTTTGGCATATTGTGATGCAGCAGCCAGGGAGAGCCCTTCCACTGCAGCCTTTGCCGCAGCATAGGCATGGGTTGAAAAATATTGTGGGTAGGGCCGGGCTGTGAGTGCTGAAGAGAGATTTACAATGGCACCTTCCTGTTGCCGGTCGAGGCAGTAGTTGATGAATGCTTTGTTGGAAAGCATTACCGTACCGGCATTCAATTGCAGGGTTTTCTCCCATCCTTCCAAAGACATTTCATGCAGGGGGCCATCACCAAATGATCTACCGCTACCGCCAGCCACATGAAAGAGTCCATCGATGCCCCCAAATGCATCAGCACAACGTACAATGGCCTGAGCAATTGAATCCTCTTCACGCAGGTCAGCTTGCAAGAAAATGATTTGTTTGTCGCTTACAGCTGTAGTGGGAAGGTCTTTCCCAACAGCCATCACGCGGGCTCCCTGATTACGAAAGTAAATAACAGCGTCCAACCCAATTCCGGATGTACCTCCTGCAACGATTATGCTTTTGCCTGATAGTATCATTGCAGTTTATTTAGTTGTCTGAAAGAGAGATCAAGTACGGCGAACTTTTCAGCTCCTGGCCAGTAATAATGCCACCATTCAGTTTCAAAACGGACAAATCCATATTTTTCCATGACAGCTCTCAGCAATTCCCTATTTTTTATCTGTTTTTCTTCCAGCTGCATGTATCCGTGGTGTGCACGGGCAGAAAAATCATCAAATCCGGTTGGCATCTCCAATTCTTTGCCATCTGACAAGTTGTACAGGGTAAGGTCAATGGCTATGCCCCGGTTATGCCCGCTACCTTTGGCGGGGTTGGCAACATACCGTTCATCATGAATCAAGTTCCAAAAACGCACTGTAACCTGGTATGGCCGATAGGCATCCCACACTTTAATCCCCAGCCCTTTTTCTTTCAATGCTGCCGCCACGAATGCCAATGCACGGGAGGCGTCATCTCTAAGAAAGGTTGTTTTTATGGTGGCGGGATACATTCGCAAACCGGTAAAATTGTCTGCAGTGGCGTATTTCAGGTCTAACTGGATATTGGGAATTTCCTTAGTTAGTGACTTCATGCTGAGCGTGGCATCGGCATTGAGCTGTTTTTTATAAACTGCCAAACTGTTGACAATCCCAATTGGGGATGACTGGTCAGTTTGTGCCACAAGCCCGTTTGCTTTTACATACAAAAGAATAAAAAACAATCTTTTTGTCATACATTGATATCGATCACCCTGCTTCGTTTCACTAAGATACTGTCTTTACGCACAAATTAATGGCCTTTTTGTGAATAGGGATTGTTACATTTACCATAAATCAACCACACTCGTGAGGGTATTGCTAACATATTGCTTTTTTCTGTTGATCAGTTTGCAGATGAAAACCCTACAAGCCCAACAAAGAACCAATTACCGGAAAGTGCCGGTAGTAGATTCTGCTGTGGGGGTGGCAAGCTTTTATTCGGATTGGTTTGTAGGAAAAAAAACCTCTAGTGGTGAAAAATTCAGCCAAAAAAAAATGACCTGTGCGCACAATACCCTGCCCATTGGCACCCGTGTCAGGGTCACAGAGCTAAAAAGTGGCAAATCAGTAGTAGTTCGTGTCAATGACCGGTTGCATCGGAATAATCCCCGGTTGGTGGACCTTTCCAAAGCGGCTGCAAGCCAATTGGGCTTTCGGAAAAAGGGCATCATCAAAGTGAGTGTGGTGGTGGTCAAGGATGATTTGCCTGAAAAAACAGATACCCTGGAATAAATATTTCTCCGTTCAACACTCCCTCGCTATTTTTGTTATACTCAAAACAAAACTGTTTATGAAAAGGATCTTCATCTTCGCTGTTTCAGCTTTAACCGTTTCATTCTCTTCGGCCCAGACTGCCAAAATCAAGGGGCAGAACCTGGGTGTTCAGTTTACCTTACATGATTACAAGACTGCTTCTGAAATTGATACGAAAGGTGCCAGCTTCGTATTGGGAGGCACGGATTGGAAAAAACTGAGCAGGATGCGTCCGGGTTTGGCTGTAACCTACACTGAAGGCCTGAATGAACATTTCGATTTCAATGCGCGCTTGGGTTTCTCCTACTTGGAATACACCCTCGCTAACAAGCCATTTGCTCCCAGCACCGGATCAAAGCCTTATTTTGAGGCTGATGCCAATTTGTTCATGAAGTTGACAACTGACGATTATTGGGTTTCCCCATTCCTTTCATTGGGTGCTGGTGCTTCCAATTGGAATGGTTATTACGCAGCATATATTCCTGTGGGTGCCGGCTTGCAGGTTAACCTATATGACCTGACCTATTTCGTAATTCAGACACAATACAGAGCTCCAGTTACTGCCAATGCATCAAACAATCTGTTCTACAGTTTCGGAATTGCGGCTAATATCGGCAGAAAATAATAGATACATATATCTTATGCAAAAAGGGCTGACCATTTGGTCAGCCCTTTTTGTTGCCACTGAATATTCTGTTGACAACTCCTTTTTTCCGCACCACCGAATCCTTGGCTGGTGCTGCTGGTGTATTGTCCTTAACCGGTGAGCCTCCTGGTCTGGGGTTTTCTTTAGGCAGGGAGGCATCTTCGAATTTTTGGGATTCTGAAACTACCTTTTCCCGGCCATCACTGATGGGGATATCAATATATTCCCCTCCAGGCACCTGCTCATCACCCTCTACAGGTAAGATCTCGGCCTGTTCTTCAACAGGGGAGTAGTCAAAAATAACCTCATTCTGCATATTGGCAGGAGGTATAAAGGTTGCTCCCGGGTCTATATTGAGGCTTTTATCGTTGAAAATCTGCTGGTAATAATATGCCCATGCTGGCATGGCCATTTGCGACCCCCCGGAAGTGTATAGCATCCTCAGGAAAGGGTCATCACAACCCACCCAGACGCCAGAAAGCAATTGCGGGTTGAATCCTATAAACCAGCCATCAGCGTTGTCGTTTGTTGTGCCTGTTTTTCCAGCAACTTGAGCAGTCAATCCATAAGCACCATGTAGCGCCCTGGCTGTTCCGAAGTCGGCAACACCCTGAAGCATCTTGGTCATGATATACGCTTCACTTTCGCTGATCACCTCTTTGGTTTCTCCCCTGAATGATGCCAGCACGTTTCCATTGCGGTCTTCTATCCTGCTGATGAAATAAGGTTTAACATTGAATCCCCGTCCAGGAAACATGCTGAAAACCTGAACCATTTCAAAAAGGGACAAGTCTGCAGAACCCAGGGCAATGGAAGCATAGGGCGGAATTTTGCTGACAATACCACATTGCTTGGCAAAGTCGATTGTTCTCTGGATACCAAGTTCATTGATCAGGTGAACCGCGGGAGGATTTTTGGAAAAGGCCAAGGCAATAGCCATTGCACCACCGTCTCCCGAAATCATCTTGCCGCCCATATCAATAGGTCCGCCGGGCAATGGTGTCTCAGGCCTATAGCCGTTCATCACCCCCAACGTGTACAAAATGGGTTTGAAGGTTGACCCAACCTGCCTTTTGGTGTTGACGTTTACATGGTCAAATTTGAAACGTTTGAAATTGCTTCCTCCCACCCAGGCTTTCACTTCTCCAGAAAAAGGATCCATCGACAAGAGGCCGATTTGCATGATTTGCTTGTGGTATTTGATAGAGTCGAGTGGTGAAAGAATTGTATCTGTTTCCCTTCTTTCATTCCAAGCGAAAACTTTCATGCTGACAGGTTTGTTGAATGCTGCCCGGATTTCGGATTCATCCAACCCATCTTCTTTCATGCTCTTCCAACGCTCACTCTGTTTGATGGCGTTCTCCAAAACCGTTTTACCTTCTTTTGATTTCCAGACGGATCCATCTTTGATATTCTGCTGGCTGTTGAATACTTTTTGCAGGTTTTGCATGTGCCGGTACACCGCAATTTCCGCGTATTCTTGCATGCGCGGATTGATAGTGGTGAAAATTTTCAGTCCGTCTTTATAAATATCATACGGTTCACCTGTTTTGGGATTCTCATTGTCTTTACACCAAGCTTTGATTTCATCACGTAAGACCTCCCTGAGGTAGGGTGAAATGCCTGAGTTTTCGTCCAGTTTCAGGTATTTCAGGTTGATGGGGGCAATTTTCAAAGCCCTTGCCGCATCTTTATCCAGATAGTTATTGCGCACCATCTGGTCTATTACGATATTCCTTCTGGCCATGGAGTATTTGGGGTTCCTGCGGGGATTGTATCTGGTGCTGCCTTTCAACAGTCCCACCAACACGGCAGCTTCTTCAATTTCAAGCTGCCCAGGCTCTTTTTGGAAATAGGTTTTGGCTGCATTGCGGATGCCATAAATTTCATCCCCGTACGTAACCATATTCAGGTATAGGGTAACGATTTCCTCTTTGGTGAGGTTGCGTTCCAGTTTGATGGCAACAATCCATTCTTTAAATTTCTCAATCACCCGGCCAACACTTTTCCTGCTTTCCTGGCCCAACAAAGCCTTTGCTGTTTGTTGGGTGATGGTGCTGGCACCGCCTTCATTGCCCAGAAATACAATCGCCCTCGCCAAACTTTTGATGTCTATACCGGAATGTTCATAGAAACGTTCATCCTCGGTTGCGATAAGGGCATGGATTACATTAGGTGAAATGTCTTGGTATTTGACATTGATCCTGTCTTTTTGGTAGTATTTTCCCATCAGCGTGCCATCATCTGCATAGATTTCTGAAGATGACATCATGGAAGGGTTTTCCAACTCTTCAATAGAGGGCAGTTTGCCGAATAAACCGGCATAAATGAGGATGATCAGCAGGATTAATGCACCCCAACCATACAGGAATATTTTCCAGAATATCCTGACCGGCTTACTGATTGTTTGTGACTTCATAGCTTTACCAGACATGGGGTAAAACTAAACAAAAGACCTGTCTTTAGCGGAAAGGAATCCTTAAAATTTTCCGGGAAATTGGCCCTTGATGAAATTGATGAAGTTGTCTGGCTTCTGTTCCTCCATCATCTTTTTTAAATGGTCGGGTGAAAGGATGTAAAACTTGTATTTGTCTGCGGGCAGCCAGGGGAAAATTTCACGGGAAGCCAGAGGGGCGGTTTTTTCCCAATAGCCCATCGCTTCAGCAGCATTGGGGAAGAAGCTGATGATGATAAAGGGATTGTTCCCGATTTTATCGTTGTTGACGGTCAGCTCATTTTCAGCAAATCTTTCAGCATGGTACCTGTTGAGTGCCCTTTTGGCCTCGTTTACGTAAACCACATCCACATTGTTCATTAGCATGATTACCGCATGGGGGCCATTGGCATTGAATCGGTAAGCTGTATCCTCTCGAGGTTGTGAAATGGATGGGGGAGGAGCCTTGAAAATAGTGGTATCTTTTGCGGCTGGCTTGACCGTTACCTGCTGCACAGCCACTGCCTTTTCGGTTTTCTTTTCCTGGGTTTCCAGTTTTTCTCTGGTTTTTGGCAATGGGCTGTCATCTACCCAACTGATGCTATCCTCTTTTTTGCGAACAACATCCATGGATTGCAACTCTTTTTCGATAATTGACCTGCGGCTCACCACATCTGCCAGTGCAGTTGCCTTCCTCGCAAGTGGGGATGAAGGGAAGAGTGTGCTGATGGATTGCAAAATGCTGATGGCAGTGCTGTCTTGCCTGGATTTCACATAATAAACAGCTTCTATGTACATCAGCTGGGGAGTCCAAGCTTGTTTGCCGTATAAGGAGTCAGCAGTTTTTTTCAAGGCGATAGCCTGACCGAAGTTGCCCGATAGGAACTCGTCGTAAATCTTTTCATAAGATTCAGCTGCGGCGGTGTTGGTTTCCTGCTTTTTTTGTGCAGCTGCTGCCGGATTGTTCAGCATCAAGGTGAAGTTGCCACCCGGACTGGCCTGTTCCAGCTGGGAACGGTATCGGTTCATTTTTTCTGTGAGTCCCAAATCTTTGCAACAGACAGCAAGGTCAAAAAGCACCATCTCGAGTTCCGGATGTTTGCTGTTGGCATTGAGCATAATCTCGTGCCATTGAACCGACAGTTTGCAGTCGCCCAACTTATTCTTGTAAATCAGTGCCAACTGCCTGGCAGCATCGGCCTTTCTGTTATTTGATTCCTGCACACTCTTGGCAGAAAGGGGTAAGCCTGCCGCCAAAGACTCGATTGATCTCTCTTCTTCGTCTTGCTCTACAGTTTCGGTAATTGCTCGGGTTCTTCCTGTTGCATTCCTGCCCGTGGCAGCCCCCGTTGAACTTCTTCTCCAATTGTCTTCATTGGGCCTGGTTCCCCATTTGACCTGAAAGGCTTGGCTTCCTTGTGCTTTAAGTGTGGGGTTGTTGAAATACCATTCGCCTTTTGTTGCACCTGAAGGGAAAAGTGAGCCGGTCTGGTCTTCCGCAAAACGGTTGCGCTGGATGGCCTGACCGCCGCTTTTTTTAACGCTGGGATTACCAAATGCATCTTTTTCCTTCTCCATTTTTTTCAGCAATGCTGTCAGGTAGTCGGCCCTTTCTTTCTCGGGTAACCCCGCTATGCGCTGTAAGCTGTCTTCTGTTTTTACCAGATCGAGGTATTTCACCAGGTCGGTGACTGCTGTTTTTTGTGCGTTCAGTTTTTGCTCTTGCGGGTGACCAACGGTGTTGGCACTGTCAAAATACATTTTGGCCAGGGGGTAGTCTCTACTCTCAAAAGCCATTTCTGCAATGGCAAGGCTATTGGTATTTTTTAGCTCGGCATCATTGCCTGCAGCTTGATTGCTGCTGACCAACAGGCGGATTGCAGCAGTTGTGTTGTTCCGGCTTCTTTCCAGCGTGGCTGCTGCTGCATGGATGATGCCTCTGAAAGTCTGATATTTCTCTTTTTCGCCCATTTTGATCAGGGCTGCCAGGTTTTCGGTTATCCTTTGATCCCTGTCTTTGCCTGTGGTAGAGAGCCCAATCTGGCTGATTCTGGCATAAGCATCCAGCACCGGATTGGTAGTGATGGATACGGCCTTTTCAAACGCTGTATCGGCCTTTTCAGGCTGATTGGAGAGCGCATGCAATTGGGCGATAAGGTAATACCTCCTGGATTTTTCAGTATTGCCTTCACATACGGGCAACGATTTTTCAAGGTAGTAAGCTGCAGAATCATACTGCTTTTTCCGGTAAAACCAGTCACCCTTGATCTCCGTCAATTCGTCTCTCAGCCTTTTGGGGAAATTGACATCCCTGCCAAGTGTCTCCATCATGGATCTGGCCTCATCGTCGAGACCTTGCTCCAGAAGTGTTTTTACAATCCAGAGCAGCGATTCATTTCGGGTCGATTGGTGCAAACTCAACTTTTTTTCACGCGATGAAATGGTATATACATTGCCGCTGTTGTTGAGGTTTGAACCGATGGATTTCTCCATACCGCTTTCCTGCTTTTCTCTTGGCTGGAAATTGTAGTTGATGAATTGGAAAACATCGTAAGCGGAATCATATTTTTTCTGGAAAAAGTATGATTTCCCCATCAGCAAATACAAGTCGTCAACCCAGTCGTTACGAAGGTCATGGAGCAAAATGCCGTTATTGGCTTTCAGGATTACAGAATCCAATTCCTGCTGTTGCTGTGCTGTTTTGTCGAGACTGTAGTTGAAGACTGTAAGCAAACGGGTGAAAGTGTCTACATGGGCTGCTTTGGCAGACCGGATTACCTTATCCAGTTTGTTCTGCGCATTGAAGTGGAAATTGTAATGGGTGACAACGTTTTGTTTGACCCTTTTGACAGGGTTGATGGGTTTGTCAGGAGTCAGTTCAGACGCCAATTTCCTGTTTTCAAAAGCTTTGGGTTTAGGCAAATCATATACGGGATTTACCTGTGCAAAGGAGAACGATGCTTCCAGTAAGAAGACGGTGAATAGCAAGAAGCTTCTGCCTCCATGAAGCTGATATGGTCTGCGGTTATTCAAGGTTTGTAAAACTACGGCATCTCCTTCGATTTTAAATGGAATGGATTCATGATTTAACTGTAACTTTAACCCCGGTTTTGCAATTTTTAAAAGTATGTCTGAAGCCAACATCAAACAAAGCAGATACAAACGCTTGACCAACCGTTACAGGCTGGTCATCATGAACGATCATACCTACGAGGAAGTTGTCACTTTTAAGTTGACGCGTTTGGGTGTCTATATTGTTTCTTGCTTTTCGTTTGTGCTGCTGGTTGGTCTTACTACTGCCCTAATCGTTTTTACGCCACTCAAATATTACATCCCAGGATACGGCAACCAGTCTGAACGCAGGGAACTGACGAGGCTCAAGTTGCGTGCTGATGAAATGGAAAAGCAAATGCAGCACAGGGAAGAATACTGGGAGAATGTGCGGAATGTTTTGTCGGGTAAGGCTGAACTGATCCTCGACACCGCTATACTCTCGCTACCTGAACTGGAAGAAACTACGGATTAACCATGCCTGGGGCTGATAAGAACCTGATGAAGTATATGGGGCTGGGGGCCCAGTTTTTTTTCTCCATCGCCATTGCATTAGGTATCGGTTGGAAGCTTGACAAATGGCTCTCTTTGGGTACTCCCCTTTTGGTTTGGTTGCTCCCACTACTGGTCATTCTGGCAACACTTATCAAAATCATCAAGGAAACCACTAAATCGAAACCATGATACTGAGAAAGGCTTTGAGGCCGATAATCATCCTTTTTGTATTGGTCAACTTGCTTGGTATGGCACTATATACACAAATGCCTGCATTGGGCATTGATGTTGATGTTTTTCTTGCTGGTAACTTGTTTGTTTGTGTGCTCACCCTTTTTTCATTCTGGATGCTTTTCCGGGGATTAAAAGCCAAATCCACTGCGGGTTTTTTGTCATCCGTTTATAGCTCTTTCATCATCAAACTGGCCTTTGCAGGTCTGCTGGTCGTGGCCTATGCCAAACTCAAAGGGGCTGCCATGAATACACCTGCCATATTTGCCAGCCTGTTTCTCTATCTGCTCTATACTTTCTTGGAGGTAAAGGGGTTGCTGTCGATGATTAGAAAAGATTGATATGTCCAGGCAACAGGCTCCATTGGGTTCTTTGGCTGATTACCTGCCTGCCGGGGCTTACCCCATGGTAGAACCTTTTCTTGTCCATTATAAGGTGCACCTGACCATCACCCGTTCGAGGAGTTCTGTTTTGGGCGACTATCGGAATGCCTATGCCGACAAAGCACACCGGATTACGGTAAATGGCAACCTCAATCCATATGCCTTTCTGATTACCTTGCTGCATGAACTTGCACACCTCATTACCTTCATCAGATTTGGCCACCGTGTGGCAGCACATGGTAAAGAATGGCAGGGGCAATTTGCTGAACTGTTGAAACAGTTTTTGCAATCCGGATTTTTTCCTGATGATATCCGTATCCAATTGATGAAAACAGTCCATAGCCCTGCTGCCAGCTCATGTGCCGATGCTGGATTGATGCGGGTGTTGAGAGGGTATGATCCGGTTAGAGAAGACCATTGTTTGGTGGAAGAGCTGCGCGTTGGCGAGCATTTCATTATCCCTTCAGGCAGGGAGTTTCGTCTGGAGGGCAGGTTACGCAAAAGATTCAAGGCCATGGAGTTGGCTACCCAAAGGGTTTACCTCTTCAGCCCTGTTTATGAAGTGAAAAGGATGGGTGGTTTAGAGTGATTTGAGCATCCAGATATCGCATCCAAAATGCCCCGTATTGCCTAAAGGTCCGTCCAATTGGTTGAACCCAAATTTTTCGTACATATTTACAGCTTTGTTGAGTTCAGGCATGGATTCAATGTATATTGATTTGTAGCCGAGGGTTCTTGCCGCAGATATACACCTTTTCATCAATGCTGCACCCAAGCCGATGCCTCTTACATCTGGCAACAAATACAGTTTGACAAGTTCGCAGGTGCCTTCCGGGAGTCCCTTACTGGGAAATATGCCTCCACCTCCCAAAAGCCTGTTTTCCTCGGCAGCGATGAAATAAATTGACCCGGGTTCTCTGAACAATTCAAAAAGCTGATCAGTAGTGGGGTCGAAATAGACTGTTCCAGGTTTGTTTGCGCCAAATTCTGCCAGGCAAGACCTGATGATAGTAGCGATTTCCTGATTGTCTGTCGGTACAATTTCCCTTATGGTGATGATGGAATCCATTATGCAAAGTTAGTTGCCTCTGTTCAAATGGTTTGCTTGAGTTTCTTTTTGATGCCACCGCCTTTGCTGATCAGGTCGTCCATCACGTCCAGATGGGGGAGGGTTATGACTGAAAGAAAGATGAAAACAAAAGGCAGGGGATCGGTTTGCAATCCAGTTCCTTTCCAAATGAATGCCATAAATACAAACCCGATGGCAGCTAAAAAAGTCATGGGCAGGGCATTGGTCCACATGCTAATAGGCGTCTTGGCGGCCTCGTTGCGTTCTGCATGTAGAAAATTGAAAATGATTTCAAACGAACGGATGGCGTGCCATCCCCCAAAATAAAGGGCAAAGGCGGGCAATAGCGGCAGTGCCGCACACAGCGCCATGATGATAGACAAATTGATAAGGTGGAAAAAATTGATTTTCCATGGGTGCTTTCTGTTGGCAACATAAATACTGCCTATACATAAAGCCAAAATCAAAGCAATGATGTAGTAGCCGTTGGTAGCGAAAAAATTCAAGAGGCTTTTGGCTGTTTCTGATTGATTGGTAATCCGCATTACCAGTTGTGCAGTTTGTGTTTGGTGTGTAAGCAGGATCATCAACAAAACAAAAGTACCCCAGAGGAGTCTGCTGAATTTCCAAGGCATGGTATTGGCTGCAGCCGATAAATCTGTTTCCCCAAAATGCCAGGCTGATATGAGTAAGAACAAGACCAGACTGATACCTGGAAACTGCATCCAAAAAAAGGAATAGACAGCAATGGCAGTAACATATTTCAATAGAAATCCGGGAATATCAAAAGTTTTCTGTGCTTTTTCAGCGCTGGTTCGGGCAACAATGTGGTCAAGAGCACCATGGGGTATGCCCGTTGCACCGATCATGATGATGAAATAACCTATCTGCCAACCCATCGGTATTTCACCTGCAATCATTTGCCAACCGAGGAACAATAAACCTAATATGGCATTAGTCCAGGTTATTTGATTGAAAATTTTGGTTTGTTGCATCCAGGTTTGTTTGACAGGGGTTCTCAAAAAAAAGGGCCTATGTAAAAACATAGGCCCGGATATTTCTTGCGTGTTCTCTATTATTTAGAAGCAGAACGGCTGAGCGCGTAGATCACAAGACCGAAACCAATCTTGTTTACGGCATCACCAATGTTGTAGATGATGTCCATGTTCAATCCGCCAATTCCGAGTGATTCAGCAGATACACCGAACAAACCACCTGGAGTTCCTACAATGTAACCCAGTGGATAGATAGCCCATCCAACCAGTACGAACCATCCCAAAGTCTTGTTGGCTTTTGCTACTGCAGGTGAAGCAGCTGTGGCCAATTTGGAAACTTCGCCAAACCATACCAAATAAACGATGTAGAAATAAGCAGCACCGGAGATTACACCCCAAAGTACGCTTTGCTCGCTGTAGATGGTTTCACCGAAGTAGCCGGTTACCAACATCACAACAGAAGCCAAAATCAATTTCCACAACAGACCTACGGTTCCACCTGATTTTTTGGTAATCAAATAGAATTCAACGCACATCAAAGGAACAGTCAACAACCAATCCACATAACGGAAAAAGGTTGGAGAATCACCACCTGTTTCCAGGTTGTAACCCCTCATGTAGTAATAGTGCACAGCAGCAATGAAAGTAATCAATCCAGATACAAGAACAGATGTCCTCCATTCTTTTTCCGTATTGTTCAATTCAAAGAAGAAAAAGACTGAAGCAGCCATCATGGCCATGGTGCCAATAAAGAAAGTAAAGGCTACGTAGTTGTCTGCAGCAATGGCAGCATCGAGAAAAAATGGACTCATTGTGTATAGTTTTGGTTAAGAAATGACAAGTTTAATCCTACACACTTTTCAGCAATCGCAAGATAAACTAACACAGTCCGTTTTAAATTGTTTAATATTTTTTAAAAAAAGTTTAAACTTTTTGAAAATCATCGTGTATTATGAACACTAACTGGTTAATAAAATCTATTTCTTAAGTATGGCGATTTTATTTCGAAGTGTTTGGTAATCAGGACTTATGATCTCTGCGCATTTAACTTTTTCCATAATCCCGTACAGCCCTTCTGGGAGGATAATTTT
>JBDLUN010000038.1:0-5850 GCA_039805245.1 Bacteroidota bacterium | reverse complement strand
GGAGTTCAGCTGCCAGTGGAAGGCGGTCTGCTTCACAAAGGGAGTTGCCGATTTCTTTGCCTTGGGATTTCCAGAAGGTATAGGCCATGCCACCGCCGATGATGATATCGGTAGCTTTTTCCAGCAGATTTTCGATGATCAGAATCTTATCGGATACTTTGGCGCCGCCGATAATGGCTGTAAACGGACGTTCAGATTGGAGCAACACTTTTTCAGCGCTGGCTACTTCCCCTTCCATGAGCAGTCCAAACATCTTTTTGTCGGCATCAACAAAGTCGGCGATGATGGCCGTAGAGGCATGTGCCCTGTGGGCTGTGCCAAAGGCGTCATTTACGTATACATCGCCGAGTTTGCTGAGCTTTTCTGCGAAAACCATATCTCCTTTTTCCTCTTCCTTATAGAAGCGGAGGTTTTCGAGTAGGAGTACATCACCCGCTTCGAGCAGTGCTGCTGCTTTTTCTGCCGGCTCACCGATACAGTCTGAAGCAAAAAACACTTCATGCTGGTTGCCGATGAGTTTTTGCAGGTGTGGCACCAGGTGGGAGAGAGAGTATTTGTTCGTGGGGCCATCCTTTGGTCTGCCGAGGTGGCTCATGAGGATGACAGATCCGCCATCGGCGAGGATTTTTTGGATGGTGGGGATGGCTGCTTGCATGCGGGTATCATCGGTTACCTGGAATTGGTCGTTGAGCGGCACATTGAAGTCTACACGCACCAGGGCTTTTTTGCCACCAAAGTTGAAAGTGCTGAATTGGGTCATATGGGAGGTTTAAAAAAGAAACCCGGCAGGGTTGCTGCCGGGTTGAAGGTTTTGAATGGTTTATTTGGAGATCAACTGGGCGAAGTAGTTCACCGTTCTTACGAGCTGACTCACATAGCTCATTTCATTGTCGTACCAGCTTACTGTACGAACCAGTTGGTGGTCGCCAACGGTTTGTACTTTGGTTTGGGTAGCGTCAAAAAGTGAACCGTAACGGATACCGATTACGTCGCCTGAAACGATTTCGTCTTCGGTATAGCCATAGCTTTCATTGGCTGCCGCTTTCATGGCTGCATTGATCTCTTCAGCGCTGGTCTTTTTGCCGAGGATGACAGTCAGTTCGGTAAGTGAACCGGTCAGGGTTGGTACACGCTGTGCAGTACCATCCAATTTACCTTTCAGGCTGGGGAGTACCAATCCGATGGCTTTGGCTGCACCGGTGCTGTTGGGCACAATGTTTTGTGCGGCAGCGCGGGCCCTGCGGAGGTCACCTTTGGGGTGTGGGGCGTCTTGGGTATTTTGGTCGTTTGTATACGCGTGAACGGTGGTCATGAGGCCGGTAAGGATACCGAACTGCTCTTCCAGTACCTTAGCCATGGGCGCCAAGCAGTTGGTAGTACAAGATGCGCAGCTGATGATGGTTTCAGTGCCATCGAGGATCTGGTGGTTGGTGTTGAAAACGATTGTTTTCAGGTCGCCTGTAGCAGGAGCGGAGATCACTACTTTTTTGGCACCTGCGGTCAGGTGAGCAGCGGCTTTGTCTTTGTCTGTGAAGAAGCCTGTGCATTCCAAAACCACATCTACATCGTGGTTACCCCAAGGAATCTGGGCGGGGTCACGCTGGGCATAGATTTTCACTTCATGACCGTTGACAACGATGGAGTTATCGGTTGCGGACACTTCCTGCTCAAAGCGGCCTTGGGCAGTATCGTATTTGAGGAGGTGGGCAAGCACTTTGGGGCTGGTCAGGTCATTGATGGCAACGATTTCGATGCCGTCCATGTTAAAAATTTGACGGTAAACGAGGCGGCCGATTCTGCCGAAACCGTTGATGGCTACTTTAACTGTACTCATGGTTGATTGCTTTAGTGTCTTAAAAGAGAGACGAAGTTAAGAAGTATTCATATTTTTTTTGTCATATTTCCATAAGAACTTATATTTGCACTCCCGAAACGCTAACGGCCCGTTGGTCAATCGGTTAAGACGCCTCCCTTTCACGGAGGAATGAGGGGTTCGATTCCCCTACGGGCTACAGAAAACCACTGATACTTCAGTGGTTTTTTTTATTGCATATATCCATCCGTATTCCCTCAGGCTCATTTGATGTTTATTGGAATCATATGTTTAAATTATACCTTGGCTTATTGATTTAACCATACAGGCTACACAATTTTTGTTGTTAGCTAGATTATCCTTTTTTCAGCTGACGTTAAAAAATCAATAATGGCTATTGGTATTGCCTTACTTTCTGCTTTGTTGCGTTCATTGTTGAACCTGATCGACAGGAAAACTTTTGGGTTGCAACAACGGCATGTATTTGCAACATTGGTGGTTAACAATTTGCTGCCATTGGGATGGCTCCTGATCTTGTTACCAGCAATGGGGGAATTCGGTATCTTCATCAACTATTTAGGAGATGTCAGGTTTATCATTTTGGGGTTCATCACGCAACTGACTGCGCTAGTTTTCTCGCTAGCATTCAAACAGCTGAAGGTAGCAGAAGTGGTTGTGACTGCTAAGGCTGCAGATGTTATCATCCCACTGGCTTTTTTCTTTTCCGGCGAAGATTTAAATTGGCTGGGCTTTTCAGGCAGCGTTTTGACAACCTTGGTTTGTCTTCCGCTTTTTTCGATGCAGTTGTTCCACCATAGCCGGGTAGTATGGGTTGTGGTGGCTATGCTGTTTCTTGTAGTGGTGCAGGCAACGGCCACCACCGCCTGGCTTCCTATGAATGAAGTCTACTGGCAAACACTGCTGCCCGTTACAACGGTTATTATCTTCTGGCGACTGGTAACTGCTATGATACTTCCTCTCTTTGTATTGCAGGCCAGACCGTCAAGGGCACTGGCAACTCGTTGGCGCGATTTTCGTCCGGATAATTTACAGGTAAGCAGGAGCGTCATCACCTTGCTGGTGCAGCTGACCTTTGTTTGGGCAGTTTTTGAGGGAAGGAGCAACCTGTTGATATGGCCCATTTTAAACAGCACCATCCTCTTTTCCATTGTCTTGTCAGGCTTGATTTTGAAGGAGGCAGTGGATCGGAAATATTGGATGGCTGCACTAGCAATACTATTTATTGTGTCAAGTATTTCATTGCTTCAGGGTTTCAGCACTTGAAAGAGTTGAACTCCTTCTATATTTGGTTAAAAAGTAAAATAAATACGTCTAAATGTAAAACAAACCATACATTTGATTTCATATTTAAATCTTTAAACCATGAAATCAAGTTATTTACTGGCTTATTCCTGCAAAAAGTGGGGTTGGGTGTTATTGATTTTTGGAGCGGTTCTTGGATTGGTTGTGCTCAACTTAGATTGGGAACCGGATGTATTCAACCTTGTCGTTCCAGTTATCATTGACAATCCTGTGATGGCTGATCTGGTCATATTCCGGATGCAAGAACAGAATTTGCTGGATGAAATGTTGGGCGGATTGGTGATAGTGGGTTCAATGATGGTGGCATTTTCAAAAGAAAAAGTAGAGGATGAATACATTGCCAAAATCCGGTTGGACTCTTTAGCGTGGGCAGTTTATTTCAATCAGGGGCTTCTCTTTTTGTCGTTGTTTTTTGTTTACGGCATGTCTTTTTTGTGGGTGATGATCTTTAATCTTTTTACCTTGACATGGTTTTTTATCGCCAGATTCAATTGGTTGAAAGCCAAAATGAATAAAAGCCGGAGAGATGAAGAATAGTTTAAAAGTGGAAAGGGCAAAGCATAATTTGACCCAGGCGGAATTGGCAGAATTGATTAAGGTAACCAGACAAACCATTAATGCCATGGAATTGGGGAAGTATGTGCCTTCAACAGTCTTGAGTTTGAGGCTTGCTGCTATTTTTCAGGTGCCTGTAGAGCAGCTTTTTCAATTGGAGGAGACTGATTGGTCATAAAAAAACCCGAGGATCGCCTGGGTTAAATGTTTTCAAAACGTGATCAAGCCTTTTGTGATACGCTTTATTAATTTGTTGGCTGAAGTAAGAATTTTCAACTTTTAAAAAAACATCATGCCCAACCGCCGTGAATTCATAAGCTGCAATGTCAAGGCCGCATTGGCATTGCTGACTCCTGTCGTAGATGCCCATTTTTGGAAGTATGTGCGTAAAGAAATTAAAATCGGAGTGATCACTGATCTGCACCAGGATATTATGCACGATGCGCCTAAGAGGTTGGATTCTTTTTTGGTTGCGATGGATAAAGTGAGTCCTGATGCCTTGTTGCAGTTGGGCGACTTTGCCTACCCTGGAGAAAAAAATAAAGTGGTCATCGACCGCTTCAATCGTGCGCATGAAAAAGTCATGCATGTCATTGGCAATCATGATACAGATGCGGGATATACCTCAGCGCAGTGTATAGCCTATTGGGGTATGCCCGGCAGGTATTACCATCAAAGGATTGGCGGCATTTCATTCCTGGTACTGGATGGCAATGAAAAGGGATCTCCCAAGGATAAAGGTGGTTATGCCTCCTATATTGGTGAGGAACAGATGGCTTGGTTAAAGGCGGAATTGGAAAAAACAGAAAATCCTGTTATTGTGGTTTCTCACCAGCCTCTTGCGGGTGAATTGGCGATCGACAATGCCTTTGAAGTTCAGCAGTTGCTCAGTGCCCATGTCGGCAAGATATTGCTGGCCATCAATGGTCATTCCCATATCAATGCCAGCTATCATCTTGATGGCGTCGACTATCTGCACATCAACTCGGCATCCTATTTTTGGGTTGGGGAAAAGTTCAAACATGAAAGCTACCCAAAGATTATACTAGACGATCATCCCTGGATTGCCTATACTTGTCCGTATCGGGATGCTCTTTTTGCCACCCTGGTTATTGATCCTGAAACCCAAACAGTTCGGGTTGAGGGAACACAATCCGAATGGGTGGGGGATTCTCCCCAAACCCTTGGTTTTGAGGGCATGCCTGATTTGAAAAGAGGGGTGCAGATAGCGCCTTCCATTTCAAGTAGAAAATTTGCACAGCACGGATAAATAAAAAAGGGCCCGCGAAGCGGGCCCTGTACCTTCTAGAATGAAAAACGATTTTAAGCGCCTACAGACTTTACCGTCTTGATGATGCGGGCAGCCACTTTGTAAGGGTCTGCTGCAGAGTTTGGACGGCGATCTTCCAGGTATCCTTTCCAGCCACGGTTTACGGTAACTACAGGGATACGGATGGAGGCTCCACGGTCAGATACTCCATAAGAGAAATCATGGATGGAAGCAGTCTCGTGCTTGCCGGTCAAACGCAGGTGGTTGTCGGCACCATATACTTCAATGTGTTCTTTCACCACGGGGCGGAAAGCTTCACAAATTTTGTCGTAAGTCTCCTTGCTGCCACAAGTCCGGAGGGTGGTGTTGGAGAAGTTGGCGTGCATACCGCTACCGTTCCAGTCAAGCTTGCCAAGGGGCTTGCAATGCCAGTTTACAGCTACTCCATATTTCTCACCAATGCGCTCGAGCATATAACGAGCAATCCAAATTTGGTCACCAGCCTCTTTTGCACCTTTGGCGAAAATCTGGAATTCCCACTGTCCTGCAGCAACTTCAGCATTGATACCTTCCACGTTCAGTCCGGCTTCGATGATGGCATCGAGATGCTCTTCAACGATATCGCGACCATAAGCATTGCTAGCACCTACTGAGCAGTAATAAGGACCTTGCGGACCAGGATATCCTCCCTCTGGGAAGCCCAGGGGCTTGTTGGTGCGGGGATCCCACAGGAAATATTCCTGCTCAAACCCGAACCAGAAATCATTGTCGTCGTCTTCGATGGTGGCACGTCCGTTAGACTCATGCGCTGTTCCATCTGCATTCAGTACTTCGCACATCACGAGGTAAGCGTTCTTGCGCTGTGGGTCGTTGACCACATACACAGGCT
>JBDLUN010000037.1:0-14307 GCA_039805245.1 Bacteroidota bacterium | reverse complement strand
TTTCACCGGAAACAATGATTTTAAGGTACTCACCTTCGTGGTTTTCAATATTGTTGTCGTTTAATGAAAATGATTCGTAATGAATTTCTGGATCAGTTGATTTGAACTTTCTGGTCTCTTTTGGAATATCTATTGGGGTTTGTCCGGATTCGCTAGACAGATTTGGAAATTTATCCCTTCTGCTGCTGTGGGAAAGATCGAATTCCAGAAGCGCCAAATTTGCCTTAGCAGACAATTTATGATCGGCAACATGAACTTTTTCCGGTGATGATTGATCAATTTGTGATTTCTGACATCCAGCCAGCAAAGCAATAAAGGCAAAAATGGGGATAATCCGTCTCATATATTGTGATTTATCTTGTTTGATTTGAGGAGACTGGATTCATGAAAAAATTATGTGAAGCTAAATCACGCAATTTTATGTCAAAGATAAAATTATTCTAGCACGGGGCATACTCTTTCCCTCAGGGCTTCGGTTTCAAAATGTAGGAAATCATTTGGAATAACTGAAAATTAAATATTCCTGCGGCATGGCATAAAAGTAGCGAAGAATTCATGATTAAAAGTCTATTTAAATGGTAGGGAAATATTATTTTCGCACAAATTTGAATGCGCATGATGGCCACACAAGCGTCGGAAATTGACAATTCGACCATGCCAATGGAAGCTACTAAACAAGTGTCGCCGGTAGCGGAGGGCAACCTGCTTTATCCCATTTTTTTGAAACTGGATAGGCTGGATATCTTGTTGGTGGGAGCAGGGAATGTGGGTTTGGAAAAACTTGAATCCTTACTCGGAAATTCACCGGATGCTCAAATTACGGTGGTTGCACCAATGATCAGGGATGAGGTATACGGATTGGTTTCCCAGTATCCTCAAGTAAGGATTGTAAAACGGGACTTTGAAGAAAGTGATCTGGATGGCAGAGACTTGGTGGTTTTGGCAACCGATAACAAGCCTTTGCATGTGCAGATAAGGGAGATGGCCCGCAACCGCCATATCTTACTGAATGTAGCTGATACGCCTGATTTGTGTGATTTTTACTTGGGCAGTATCGTCAAGAAGGGTAATTTGAAAATCGCCATTTCTACCAATGGCAAATCACCTACGGTAGCCAAAAGGCTCAAACAGGTTTTGCAAGAATCATTGCCAGATGAAATGGATTCACTCTTGCAGCAGGTCAATAAAATACGGGATAAGATTGGTGGCGATTTCAACAACAAAGTTAAAAAGCTGAATGATCTGACCAAGTCGCTTGTTGAAGATGAAGAATCTGCCAGCAAGCAAAAGTGGTTCAGGCTTGTACGCAACTCTTCACTTGCCTTCATCTTTATGGTGGTGGGGTATTTTTTCTTTACTTATGTACCGCTGCGGCTCTTGGCCGACGGGGCTATAGATTGGTATGGTCAGCTTGATGCCAATTTCAAATGGATTTTGCTTGCCGGATTTGTTGCTCAGATGGTTGATGGGGCTTTGGGAATGGGCTATGGCGTAGCCAGTTCATCAATCCTGCTGTCTACAGGAGTCAATCCGGCGGCCATTAGTGGAAGTATCCATACTGCAGAGATTTTTGCAAGCGGTGCTTCCGGCATCAGTCATTACAAGTTTGGCAATGTCAATATGAAACTCTTTTGGCGTCTTGTGTTACCAGGTGTTTTAGGCGCAATATTGGGTGCTGTTATGCTTGTCTATTTGGGCGAGCATTATTCCAAATTCATCCGTCCTGTCATAGCCGTATACACCCTGCTTTTGGGAATCAAATTCATATACAATGCCTTCCGCACAGCACCCATCGTCAACAAGTTCAAGCGCTACAGCCTGCTTGCAGCGGTAGGAGGATTTTTTGATTCCTTTGGCGGGGGAGGGTGGGGACCCATTGTTACCACCACCCTGATCAATGGCGGCAGGAGCCACCGGTATACTGTAGGCACGGTAAGTCTCACCGAATTTTTCGTCACTTTTGCCAGTGCCCTCACTTTTTTTCAGTTGATCGGCATTGGCCATTGGCAGACCATTCTCGCCCTGATACTCGGAGGCTTTGTGGCAGCCCCATTTGCAGCAAAGTTGGCGGGTAAGCTACCCAGGAAAACGGCCTCCGTACTGCTTGGGATTTTAGTTATTTTCTGGAGCATTCGGATCATCGTCAAGATTTTTTAGAAAAAAGTCTATTGAAGTAGTCGACAAATGAATCCCTGTCCTATATTTGCAATCATATAAGTCTATAAAAAAAGTAGACAATATGTATACCCTTACCAACCTGTTGCAAGATGAACAAGACTTATCTGAGTGATTCCGGTCCGAAAGTTTCCCCAGCCATCTATGGTTTCCACCGCTGGAAGCAACCTGAAGTGACATTCGAAAATGTAGCGCGCATATTCAACCATTGCTTGAATTTGGGCATCAATACTTTCGATCATGCTGACACCTATGGCGGATATACCTGCGAGCGTGTTTTTGGTGAAGTATTTTCCAAGTCAGGCCTGAAAAGGGAAGACATAGTGTTGTTCAGCCAATGTGGAACCAATGTGCCGCATTCGGAAAGGCCTGCTTTCAAAGTCAGGCATTTCAATACTTCAGCTTCCCATATAAGGCAATCAGTGGAACAATCCCTCAACAACCTGCAAACAGACTACCTGGATGTTTTCCTGCTCAATCAATTGGATCCCATATCCGATCTGGATGAAACGGCAATCGCCTTGCAGCAATTAAAAAATGCTGGAAAAATTCGACATATCGGCATCGTGGATTTTTCTGTGACCCAACACCAATTGTTGAGTTCAAGGTTGAGGAGCCCGATTGTTTCCAATCACGTGGAATTGAATCTGCTGAATACTGGTGCATTCGACAACGGACAAATAGATTATATCAAACAGCGGTATATGCGGCCCTTGGCATTGTCTCCATTAGCGGATGGATTGATTGCTGAAGGAAAGGATGAAAAGGTGGTGCAATTGAGAAATCTTCTCAAAACACTCGCAACAAGTTATCAGGCTGATTTGGAGTCTATCGCTGTAGCCTGGCTCATCAAGTTGGGGGCATTGCCGGTTGTAGGAACACGCAATGAACAGCGAGTTTCCAGGATTGTGGAAGCCTTTGATATTGAGTTGGATCATCAGGATTGGTATGCTTTATATGGTGCTGTAAGAACTGAAAACGGATAGGCATGAATGCGATGAATACCCAATTGAGTGCACTTGAATCAGCATTGGAAGGAATGGATCTGCCACAAATGCTTGCATTTGTGGGGAATCAATTTCCGGGCCATGTCGTGTTTTCAACCAGTTTTGGCATGGAAGATCAGGTGATTACGGATGCCATTGTTGCAAGCCATGCTCCGATCAGTATTTTCACTTTGGATACAGGCAGGCTATTCAATGAAACCTATTCGGTTTGGGCAGCAACCATCAGCAAATATGCCATCAATATCAAAACCTATTCGCCAGAAACCCAAGCACTGAATGAATGGCTTGAAAAGGCCGGTCCCAATGCATTCTACGACAGCCTGGAAAACAGGAAGACCTGTTGCCGGATCCGGAAAGTGGATCCGCTGAAAAAAGCGCTTGCAGGGAACAAGGTTTGGGTTACTGGTATAAGAGCAGCGCAAAGCCAAAACCGGGGTGAAATGCCCATCCTGGAGTGGGATGAGGCCAATGTTATTATCAAGTTCCATCCCTTGGTTTCATGGACAGCTTCTGAGGTTCGGGATTATATCCAATCAAATGAAGTGCCTTACAACCCTTTGCATGACAAGGGTTTCGTCAGTATTGGGTGTTCACCCTGCACCCGAGCCATCAAACCTGGTGAAGATTTCAGGGCAGGCCGCTGGTGGTGGGAGGATAACAGCAAAAAGGAATGCGGATTACATTCACATGGAAGCCATAGACTATGAGCAGAAACAAATTGAATCATCTGGAAGAGCTGGAGGCTGAAAGCATTTACATCATGCGTGAGGTTGCTGGTCAGTTTGAAAGGCCAGCATTGTTGTTCAGCGGGGGCAAAGATTCCATCACCTTGGTACAGCTGGCCAAAAAAGCCTTTGCACCGGGTAAAATCCCTTTTCCATTGGTGCATATTGATACCGGCCATAATTTTCCTGAAGCGTTGGCATACCGGGATTGGCTTGCCCAGGAATTGGGGGTAAACCTGATTGTAAGAAAAGTTGAGGATACCATTTTGAAACGCGGACTTACTGAAGCCAAGGGGAAGTTTGCGAGCAGAAATTGGTTGCAAACACATACACTTCTCGAAACCATTGAAGAGTTTGGTTTCGATGCCTGCATCGGAGGTGCCAGGCGTGATGAGGAGAAGGCAAGAGCCAAGGAAAGGATTTTTTCAGTAAGAAATGAATTCGGTGAATGGGATCCCAAATTGCAGAGGCCGGAGTTGTGGAACATTTTCAACGGCAAAATCAATAAGGGTGAAAATGTGAGGGTCTTTCCCATCAGCAACTGGACGGAATTGGACGTATGGAGCTATATCCGTAAGGAGGAAATTCCCCTCCCCACCATATATTTTTCGCATGAGCGTGAGGTGCTGGTCTATGAAGGTCAACTCATTGCCGTATCGCCACATATCCGGATTGATGCGGATGACATTATTGAAAAGAGGAAAGTGCGTTACCGCACAGTTGGAGACATGACTTGCACTGCTGCCGTTGAAAGCTTGGCCTCAACCCTTGATGAAGTGGTTTCTGAAATCAAGGCTACAAGGATCAGTGAGCGTGGTGAAACGAGGATTGATGATCGGGTTACTGAGGCGGCTATGGAAGATAGGAAGAAGGGCGGTTATTTTTAATGAAATGAATATTGGACTACGATGGATTTATTGAGATTTATTACTGCAGGGAGTGTTGATGATGGTAAAAGCACTTTGATTGGCAGGTTATTGTATGACAGTAAAAATATACTTGCCGATCAGTTGGAAGCCATCGAGCGCAGCACGAAAAATATGCAGGCTGGTGAGGTGGATTTGGCATTGCTGACAGACGGCCTTCGGGCAGAGCGTGAACAGGGTATCACCATTGATGTGGCATACCGGTATTTTGCCACAGACAAACGGAAATTCATTATTGCTGATGCCCCAGGCCACGTGCAATATACCCGCAACATGATTACGGGAGCCAGCAATGCGGATGCCATCATCGTGCTTATAGATGCACGCCAGGGGGTACTTGAGCAAACACGCAGGCATTCCATCATTGCATCCATTTTGAAGGTTTCGCATGTTATCGTGGCCATCAACAAAATGGATTTGGTTGATTATGCGGAAGACGTATTTGAATCGATAAGGATGGCTTATCTCCAAGTGGCGGACCAATTGGGTTTATCCAATATCAGGTTTATTCCCATTTCGGCCAGGTTGGGGGATAATATCGTGGACAGTTCTAACGCGATGCCCTGGTATACCGGTCCAGCACTTTTGCCTTTGCTTGAAGCATTGCCGTTGGATACTGAAGAAGCAGATGTTGTTGCCAGATTTCAAGTGCAACAGGTGATCCGTCCGCAAACACCTGATTTGCACGACTACCGTGGGTTTGCAGGCAAGGTTGCCAGCGGTGTTTTGCGAAGAGGTGATAGGGTTTGTATCCTGCCTGCACAAATCGAAACAGTCATCTCCAAAATTGAGCTGGCGGGTGTTGAGGTGGAAAGCGCATTTGCTCCACAAGGGATAGTGGTTCATCTTGCTGATGATGTTGATGTGAGCAGGGGAGACTATATTGTTCCTATTGCGCATTTGCCTGTTGTGGCACCTGACGCAGAGGTGTTGTTGTGTTGGATGGATGAGAAACAACTTGTGCCTGGAAACAAATACCTGCTCAGGCAAGGCAGCAGGATCTTGCGCGTGGCGGTTAGGGAAATTGCCTATAAGTTGGATGTTAACTCATTGGAAAAGCAGCCTGTTGAAGGTCCGGTTAAACTCAATGAAGTGGTCAATGCCCGGTTGAAAAGCGCCACACCAATGGTGTTTGACAGTTTTGAAACCCTGAAATCCAATGGTTCAGGAATTTTGGTTGATGAAACCAGTAATGCTACAGTAGCAGGAATTATTTTTCAATGAGCAAGACAAATAACCATGGCAGCGTAGTGCTTGCCGGTGCAGGACCGGGAGATCCGGAGCTGATAACCCTGAAATTGTTGCGTTGCATACAACAGGCTGAGGTGCTGATCGTAGACAGGTTGGTTCACCCTGAAATATGGCAGCATCATGCCAAACCGGACGCTGAAATCATCATTGCCGGTAAGCAAGGATACAATTACGCATCCTACACCCAACAGGAAGTGAATCAATTGCTTGTAGAAAAGGCGATGGCCGGTAAACATGTTTTGCGTTTGAAGGGGGGGGATGTAGCTTTCTTCAGCAATGTGTTGGATGAGTTGCAAGTACTGTCTGAATTGGGTATTCCATTTTCAATTATTCCGGGCATCACAGCAGCATCAGGCGCTTCAGCCTATGTAGGCATTCCTTTAACAGCCCGGGGGTATGCCAATGCTGTGCAGTTTGTGGCATACAATCCCAGTGCGGTTTATGACGATATTTTCTGGCTGGGCATAACTTCACCCACCGCAACGGTAGTTTTATACATGGCATCCAAGAACCTCAAACTTTTTGTTGAAAAAATGTTGGAGCACCAAGCAAATCCGGATACGCCTATTGCGGTGATTGAGCAGGCAACGACTCTTCACCAACAAGTACACATATCCACGCTGAGGAAGGCTGTTCGTGAACTTTGTCCCATTGCTTTTTCATCACCCTCACTCGTGATTGTAGGGGAAGTGGTTTCCCTGCATCAACAGTTCAAGTGGTTTGAAGGGGATAAACAGGGTTCTGTTTTTCCTTCGCTCAACCTTCAGCTGCAAGCATTGATTCCCTGATTGCTGTTGCAGTTTTCGTGAAGTTGATGGCCTGCTCCAAGTAGGTGTTGGCAAAGCTTGCAGTTGGTTCATTGTCATTCATGGATAATACTGTTTCCTTGAAACTTTTTTCAGCTTTATAAATTCCAGTTTCATGGAAGTGTTTGTCAAAATCATTCACTATTCCTTGTTGCGTATTGCATTGAATGTTTTGTTGCAATAGTAGTGCTTTGGCCGCATGAATCTGCGCTGCATATGCGTGGTAAATGGCATCAGCAAATGCATTGCCAGCGATACACAATTTACCCTGTTCAATTTTTTCTTCGGCCTCCAGGATGAGTGTTGCAACCAAATCAATCATCACACCAGCACATTCACCCACACCAATTGCCGTTGAGAATTTGATTTCCTGTCCCCAATCGATAAACTCATCAGGTGTCAGTTCATTGGTATCTGCTAGGTTTTTGAGGAGCTCATAATAATACCTTTCTCCCTTTGCATGGGAATAGTCGAGAAACGTTGTTTCACCATTTGTTTGCAAATAATAATCATCCAGTACCAGTCGCAATACCTGTGGAGCCCTTTTTGAAGGGACCTTGATCACTTTATCCGCAATCCTACCATTTCCACTACCTAAAATGCCTCCGCCAATCAAAACCTGCACAGCAGGAACAACTTGGCCTTTTACTTTGAGGGAGCTGCCATGGAAACCAATTGACGCCATACCATGCTGACCACAACTGTTCATGCATCCACTGATCCTTACCGTAATTTCCTTGTTCAACAACAATTCAGGGTATTCCTCCTCGATTACTTCAGACAGCGCCAATGCGGTTCCAGTGCTGTTGCTGATACCCAGGTTGCAGGTATCTGTACCCGGACAAGCTGTTATGTCAGCAACACTTCCCGCTCCGGCAAGTCCAAATCCTGATGCCTCCAATACGGCATACACATATTCAAGATGTTCGTGTTTGATGAAACGGAGCTGCAATCCCTGATTGATCGTTACACGCACATCATCTGCAATAACCGGACGCAATTTTTCAATCAATTCCCTCGAAGTGGAAGAGCTGATGTTGCCATTGGGTACACGGATATAAGCAGCGAGGAAACCGGTTTGTTTCTGGGCAATGACGTTGGTCTTTTTCCAGACTTCAAAGGCAACCCTGTTTTGGATGGTTGGTGCATTAGTCGGCAGGGTATAGGAGGGCAGTTCTGCATCAGGGAAATCCGCTGCATGAATGGGGTATTGTTGATGGGTAAGTGCTTTTTGTTCTGCAATCACCAGCTCGTTGAACGCGTCAATGCCGATTTTTTGTACTAGGAATTTTATTCTTGCCTTGTGTCTGCTGTTTCTTTCCCCATGTCTGTCAAATACCCTCAATACTGCCTCAAGATAAGGTATCAACAAATCGGCTTCCAGAAATTCATGTGTAGTGACAGCCAAGTGGGGTTGTGCACCCAATCCGCCGGCAATCAATATCTTAAAGCCCCGAACTGTTTTTCCGTTTTCAGTTCTGATGCGTGGGATGGCGCCCAAGTCATGCATGAATGTAAGTGCCGTATCTTTTTCGCTATTGCTAAACGCGATTTTGAATTTCCTGCCCATCTCCTGACACAATGGTTTTCTCAGGAAATATTCAAACATGGCATGCACGTATGGAGTGACATCAAAGGGTTCCTCAGGGTCAATACCGGCTGTGTCTGATGCCGTGATATTCCTTACGGTGTTGCCACATGCCTCACGAAGCGTTACACTGTCTTTTTCCAATTCAGCCCAAAGTTGTGGCGTTCTGTCTAAGCTAACGAAGTGTATCTGTATGTCCTGACGTGTGGTAAGGTGAAGATTTCCTGTAGAATATTCATCTGAAACGTCAGCTATACGCTTCCATTGAGCCAATGTCATTTTGCCATAAGGCAGCTTGATACGCACCATCTGAACACCCTGTTGCCTTTGTCCGTATACCCCTCTTGCAAGCCGCAAGCTCCTGAATTTCTCTTCAGGCAAAGTCCCAGCCCTGAAGGAACTGATTTTTTGTTCTAGTTCTATGATATCTTTTTCTACGAGCGGGTTTTCCAATTCTGTCCTGAAGCTTTGCATATCGCTGTTTTAAAATCCTACTTATTTGATAGACTTTGCAAAAATAAGGGATGACGTGGAATAAAAAAATTTGGACATAAAAAAACCGGCAATTGAATTAGCCGGTAGTTGATTATTTTGCTTTAGGCTGGCTTTTTATACAAGATAGCTGATACCTTCCCGTGAGGCATCGGTCTGAGGAAAGACGAGTCTGGCTTCAGATTCAAAAGGCTGCACATCATCGTATTTGCTGCTGTAATGTCCCAGCAACAACCTTCCTACGCGGGCCTTTGTGGCTATGGTTGCCGCTTGGGAGCTGGTGCTGTGGAAACGCATAGCAGCCTTTTCGGCTTGGTCATCAAGGTAGGTTGCTTCATGGTAAAGCAGGTCTGCACCATGGATGTAAGGAATGATTTTTTCATCATAGCAGGTATCTGCACAATAGGCATAACTGCGTGCAGGCTGTTCTGGCCTTACAGACTCGTGGTCCCTGATTTTGGCTGGTTTACCTGCCAGATCGAAACGGAAACCCCAACAGATAATGCGATGAGACACAGGAAAGCAGGAAACCCTGACTTGCCCGGTATCCAGGATAGTTCCCGCTTCGCGCAGGGGATGAAACAACAGCCGGAAGCCATAGGAAGTGCCGGATACCCTGTTCATCAAATGGATGATTTCCTCCAATTCGGGTGGACCGAAAATATGCAAATCGTTTTTCCTGCTGGTCAGGTTATAGGTATTCAACAATCCGGGTATCCCAAAGTAGTGGTCGCCATGCAAGTGGGAAATGAAAATATGGTCAATCTTCGAGCGTTTGATCTTGTAACGTTGCAGTTGGTTTTGGGTGGATTCTCCACAGTCAACCAGAAACTGATGACTTTCACAGGTTACCACCTGGGCAGTCTGGTGCCTATCGTGCATCGACAGGGCTGAATTGTTTCCTAATATGGTAACTGCAAACATGTCAGTACCAATTAAATGTCCATGTCAAGTTCGCGTTCGATTTCTTCCATCTGAACAATGTCCCATGCTTCAGATGCTGTTGGTGTGATATTCAGGCTGTCAGACAGTCCAGCTGCATCCAACGCCTGCCTGACACCGGGTTGCAGGTGACACAATACAATGGATTTCCTGTTGGCATAAGTGCTTTCATGCAGCTTTAAGATTGTCTGCATCACTTCCGGAGCAATGGATTGTACCTCATTGAGGTCGATCACCAGGCTTTTTTCTGCTTCCAGCTGCTTTTTCGCAATTATGTCTTCAAGGATTTCTGCCATATTAGCAGTCAACTCCTTTTCTTCAATGCAAATGACATGAAATATCTCCTTGGTATCAATTTTGACCTTCAACATCATGAATCGTTTTGTGGGGTGTTCCGAACAAAGATACCTCATTTGGGTTTGGGAATAATTCATTATTATTGTAAAGACACGCAAATCTTACCTTCTATGGATAATAACTTTTCAGCTCAGGTAAAAGAAATCATCTCCTACAGCAGGGAAGAAGCCCTCCGGTTGGGGAATGATTTCATCGGCACCGAACACCTCTTGTTGGGGGTGATACGTGAAGGTGAAAATACGGCATTGAAAGTGCTTCAAAATCTGAATGTTGACCTTTACGAACTGCGTAAGGAAGTGGAAATGGCCGTAAAAGACAAGTCAGGGAAAAATATCCAGAACATCAACAGTCTCCCGCTGACCCGTCAGGCTGAAAAAGTGATTCGGGTTACCGTATTGGAAGCTAAGGCACTCAAAAGCCCAATGGTGGAAACGGAACACCTGCTCCTTTCCATCTTGAAAAACAAGGAAAATATCGCCACCCAGATCCTCAACCAGTTTGAAGTAGATTACGATCTCTTCCGCAACGAGTTGGGGGTTGTTAGAAGCAATGATGTAAAGAGTGAGTTTTCAGATGAGCCCGAAGAGGAATTTGATGAGGAAAGAAAGGGCGCACAGCAAAAGGCCAAAACAGCCCAGCCAGGTGGTAAAAGCAAAACGCCGGTTTTGGATAATTTTGGCCGGGATATCACCAAACTGGCTGAGTCAGGTTCCCTGGATCCCATAGTGGGGCGTGAGGCAGAGATTGAGCGGGTTTCCCAAATCCTTTCCCGCCGGAAAAAGAACAACCCCATCCTCATCGGTGAGCCCGGAGTGGGTAAGACAGCGATTGTGGAAGGATTGGCTTTGAGAATTGTCCAGCGCAAAGTCTCCCGCGTCCTGTTCGACAAAAGGGTGGTATCATTGGATTTGGCTGCTTTGGTGGCTGGAACCAAATACAGAGGACAGTTCGAAGAGCGGATGAAAGCCATCATGACGGAATTGGAGAAGAACAGGGATGTTATCTTGTTCATCGATGAAATACACACCATTGTGGGTGCAGGCGGTGCAAGCGGATCACTCGATGCTTCGAACATCTTCAAGCCAGCCCTCTCCAGAGGTGAATTGCAGTGTATTGGAGCATCCACACTCGACGAATACCGCATGCATATTGAAAAGGATGGTGCTTTGGACAGACGTTTCCAGAAAGTGATGGTGGAACCACCTTCAGTAGATGAAACCATTCAAATCCTGAACAACATCAAGTCTCGATACGAAGAATACCACAACGTTGATTATGCCCAAGAGGCTATTGACGCTTGTGTAAAACTGAGCGACCGCTATATGACAGACCGCCTGTTGCCAGACAAGGCCATAGATGTGCTGGATGAAGTCGGTGCCCGTGTCCATCTCAAAAACATCAATGTTCCGGATGATATCATTGAGTTGGAAAAAAAGATCGAGGACATCAAACTCGAAAAAAATAGGGTGGTCAAAAGCCAGCGTTTTGAAGAAGCGGCCAGCCTGAGGGATACGGAAAAGAAATTGCAAGAGGAACTTGAATCTGCCAAAAACAAATGGGAGGAAGAATCCAAGCACAAGCGTTACCCCATTGCTGAAGAGGATATTGCCGAAGTGGTTAGCATGATGACCGGCATCCCTGTGAAGCGAATGGTGCAAGCTGAAACGGAGAAACTCCGCAACATGTCCATTGATATGAAGGGGATGGTTGTGGGTCAGGATGAAGCCATCAGCAAAGTGGTCAAGGCCATTCAAAGGAACAGGGTGGGATTGAAGGATCCCAAAAAACCCATCGGTACTTTCATCTTCTTGGGTCCCACCGGAGTAGGAAAGACTGAATTGGCCAGGGCCCTTTCCAGACATATGTTTGATTCAGAAGACTCTCTCATTCGCATTGACATGAGTGAGTACATGGAGAAGTTTACGGTAAGTCGACTCATCGGGGCACCTCCCGGTTATGTGGGTTATGAAGAGGGAGGACAGCTCACCGAGCGCGTGAGAAGAAAACCCTATTCTGTCATCCTGCTTGATGAAATCGAAAAGGCCCATCCGGATATTTACAATATCCTCTTGCAGGTGTTGGATGACGGACAGTTGACTGACGGACTAGGCAGAAAAGTTGATTTCAAAAATACCCTGATCATCATGACTTCCAACATTGGCGTGCGCCAGTTGAAAGATTTCGGTGAAGGGGTTGGTTTTGCTACCAGTGCCCGCCAGGCCAATGCAGAGGAAGCCAACAAAGCAGTTATTGAAAAAGCTTTGAAAAGAACATTTTCACCTGAATTCCTGAACAGGGTTGATGATGTAATCATCTTCAACTCCCTGGAAAAGGCACATATTTTTGAGATCATCGATATCCTGATGAAAGGGGTGATGAAACGCCTGACATCCTTGGGCTTCAGCCTTGAGCTTACTGGCGAAGCGAAAGATTTCATTGCTGAAAAGGGATATGATCAACAGTTTGGTGCAAGACCTTTGCATAGGGCAATCCAAAAATATCTGGAAGACCCTCTGGCAGAAGAAATTCTCAACATGAACATCAAATCGGGCGATATCATGGTAGCTGACCTGGATAAGGAGAATCAAAAGATTGTCTTTTCCATCAAGGAGCAACCTGAAGAGAAAGCTATTTCTAATGCCTGATTTTCATTAAGCATATTCAATTCGTCCCGACCCTGTTCGGGACTTTTTTTATGTTTCAAACATCAATAGGAAAGGATATAGGGTTGGCCATGACGTGGTTGGAGCAAGGTGAACTTGTTGCCATACCCACTGAAACGGTCTATGGCTTGGCAGCAAATGGTTTCAATCCGCTTGCCATTGCCAAAATTTACCATGTAAAAAACAGGCCCCAATTCAATCCCCTGATTTTGCATGTTGCCGGCCTTGACCAACTCAGGCCTCTTGTTAGCCATATTCCCAGTGCATGTAAAGTGTTGATGGAATGTTTTTCGCCCGGCCCCATCACCTACTTATTGCCTAAATCTGATCTTGTTCCTGATTTGGTTACAGCCGGAAGCAGCAGGGTGGCGGTGAGGATACCCCAGCACCCGATAACGCTGGATTTGCTTAGCCGGCTTGATTTCCCGCTTGCTGCTCCCAGTGCCAATCCCTCCGGTTATGTGAGTCCGGTTTCTGCCAACCATGTGATGGACGGCCTTCAGGGTAAAATCCCTTACATCCTGGATGGTGGGAATTGCCAAGTCGGGCTTGAATCCACGATTGTGGGTTTTGAGGGGGAGACAGTACTGATTTATAGGCTGGGCAGCATTACCGCAGAACAAATCAGCCAAGTGTGCAATTTGGAGGTCAAGATAGCCTTGCAGCACAGTGCTCCAAGTACCCCTGGCCAGTTGAAAAGCCACTATGCCACCAAAACCAGGTTGTTGATAGGTGATATCTCTGACTTATTGGAAAACAATCCGGGTTTGCAAATTGGCGTCATCTCCTTTCAAACCAACTATTTCAGTAGAGCAACTGAAAATATCATCCTATCTCCGGCAGGGAATTTGGAAGAGGCTGCAGCAAACCTGTTTTCCGCTATGCGAACACTCGATGGTTCTGGGCTAGACCTGCTTGTAACAGAGATGTTTCCAGACATTGGGATTGGCCGTGCCATCAACGACCGTTTGGCCAGGGCCGCATACCGCGAATGATCAGAAAAGCTCGCTCAATTCAAGCCATCTCAATTCCTTTTCATCCAACAATTGGGCAATTTCAGTAAACCTTTTGGAAATCTTTTCAATTTCCTGGTAATCCTGTCCTGTATCGGCAAGTTTGGAAGAAATCAGGGTTTTCTCATCGTTCAATGCCGCCATTTCTTTTTCAAGTAGTTCAAATTCCCTTTTTTCATTGAAACTGGGTTTTCGTTTGGCTATCGGTTGTTCTTTTTCTGTTTCTTTTGGTGTTTCCCGATTGACAATCATTTGGGACTTGATCTTCTCCGGATCAACGTTTTTGTCGGCCAGTTCCAGTCTGTATTCCGCATAATTGCCTGGGAAATCCCTGATTTGTCCATTGCCTTCAAATACAAATA
>JBDLUN010000036.1:0-9252 GCA_039805245.1 Bacteroidota bacterium | reverse complement strand
CCATCCCAAATACCGGTAATGCCATCAGGGGGAGTATTGTCTTCAGTTTCATCAGTTCCTTCATTTTTTCAATTCGTCGTTTCTATGCTGGGCTGTTGCCTTGCTGTAGTCAATGCCCTTTACTTGGTCAGCCATGAATTGCAGGCCCTGCAACAGGTGATTCAGGTAAACGGGGTCACTATAGGTTTCCTTGCTGTGCCCCAAAGTGCTGATCCAGGCATGACCACCTTCAAAGCGGTTGTACCAAACTGCAGGATAATATTCCTGATACGTTCCGGCATTTTGTTTGATCAGGTCTTTTTGGGACTGGTCAAGCGTGCTGAATTGGTGGGCCATCATGACTTGGGTGACCGGATACAATTCTTTTCCAAAATACAATTCATCTTCCCTAACCCAAGTGATGGGTACACCTTTCATGGCCGGATGGGTGGGGTCTATATTCCTTACAGTGAATTTTTGGAATTTGGCATGCCAGGAAAAAGTACAGCCTATAAGCATCTTGAACCAAGTCCAGTTTCTCTCTGTTCCGGTTACACTGTGTAATCCTACCATGCCTCCACCTGCTTCGATATATCTTCTGAAAGTAAGGCGCTGTGCGTCTGTATCAAATACATCATTGTTTGTGCTAGGGAAAACAAGAAAAGTGTATTGGCTGAGATTATCTTCTGTAAACACTTGAGGATCGTCACTTACGGTAACACGAAAGCCTGATGATTGTCCGAGTTTTTTGATGGCTTCTACCGCCGATGGAATATTGTCGTGCACATACCCCTTACCATTTTTGGTGTAGACCAACACATTGGCCTTTTTGAGGGATTTGTTTTGTGCATTGACTGCAAAGGC
Source organism: Bacteroidota bacterium (assembly GCA_039805245.1). Taxonomy (GTDB): domain Bacteria; phylum Bacteroidota; class Bacteroidia; order Chitinophagales; family Chitinophagaceae; genus Pollutibacter. Next base: position 8,409 of record JBDLUN010000036.1, on the reverse strand, counting down.
AATAAACAAAGTACAAAAGGCAAGAAGGAATCCAATTTGTTTGATCATGGCAAAGACTTTTCGTTGTTAAACTGCTGTAAATTACGGAAAAAACCACCCTTCGGAGGCAGACGTTTTACGAAAACGTTATAGGAAAAATCGGTACAGTCCGACTTCCGTCGGGATAAAATAAGTAACTTGATGCCATCATTTAACCTCTAACTGTAAAACAACTTGCATGTCTACAACCAAGACAAATTTCCGGTGGACCGTAGTAGCCCTCCTTTTTTTCGCTACAACCATTAATTATCTCGATCGTCAGGTATTGAGTTTATTGTATCCGATGTTGCAGGAAAAATTCGGATGGACCAATTCACAGTATGCCAATATCGCTTCAGCATTCCAGTTCACTTATGCAGTTTGTTTGCTTTTTGCAGGCAGGGTGATTGACAAGTTAGGTACGAAAAGCGGTTATGCATGGGCAATCATCATCTGGTCCATTGGCGCCATTGTACATGCTTTGGCCATACCCATCGGTGAGTTTCTCGTGAATACACTCGGATGGATTGGTATTGCTGCAGTACCCGTATCGGTTGTGGGCTTTATCTTTTCCAGGGCTTTGTTAGCTCTGGGTGAAGCCGGTAACTTCCCTGCAGCCATCAAAGTGACTGCAGAATACTTTCCCAAAAAGGAACGTTCCTTTGCTACGGGCATTTTCAATTCAGGTGCTAATGTAGGTGCCGTCTTGGCGCCACTCAGTGTGCCCTGGATTGCTGCAGAATATGGATGGGAGATGGCTTTCATCATCATTGGTGCCATAGGCTTCTTGTGGTTGTTTTTCTGGCTATATTACTATGCACCTCCCGCAGAACAGAAACGCTTGTCAGCTGAGGAGCTTGCCTATATCAGTTCAAGTGAAGTTGGTGAGGAAATCATTTCTAAAACACCTGACCAAAAGGTCAAGTGGACACAGTTGTTCAGATATAACCAGACTTGGGCATTCACTTTCGGCAAATTCATGACTGATGGTGTCTGGTGGTTTTTTCTGTTTTGGCTTCCAGCTTATCTTAAAGAGAAATACGGGATGACTGGAACAGACACTATGCTGCCACTGGTGGTTTTGTACAGCATGGTGATGATCGGCAGTGTTGCGGGAGGTTGGTTCCCTGCCTATTTTATGAAAAAAGGATATAACGCATACGAGGGTAGGATGCGTGCGATGTTCATAATTGCTTTGTTCCCCTTGGTTGTATTGGCTGCACAACCGCTTGGCAACATCAGTTTCTGGGTGCCGGTATTGCTCATCGGTGTCGGTGCATCAGCCCATCAGGCTTGGAGTGCCAATATCTTCACAACGGTTTCAGACATGTTCCCCAACAAGGCGATTGCATCTGTTGTTGGCATCGGCGGAATGGCCGGTGGCATTGGGGGCGTATTAACAACAAAAGTGGGGGGTGCATTATTTGACCACTACAAGGCTTTGGGACATATTGAAACGGGATATACCATTATGTTCAGTTTCTGTGCCATCGCTTACCTGATTGCCTGGTTTGTGATGAAATCCCTTGTTCCCAAATTCAAAAAGATCGAAGACCTCTGATATTTCTAATTACACTCTTCAACGATTCAACAAATGCCACAATTCAAAAGCAATAGCAGAAGAAATTTCATCAAAGGGGCAGCAACTGCAGCAGCAGGTTTCATGATCGTGCCCCGTCATGTATTGGGCGGTAATGGTATGGTTGCCCCCAGTGATATGATCAATATCGGATTTATCGGCACGGGCAAGCAGGCTCGCGGTTTGCTCAACAGTTTCAGGGATAAAGCCAATATTGTTGCCGGCGCTGATGTAGACCTCAACAAGCTGCATTATTTCCATGCCCTGTTGGAAAAGCATTACAGTGCTGCCAAAAAGGATGGACGGAATACCAGTTTCAAAGGGTTCACTGCGTATGATGATTATCATGAAATCCTGCAACGGAAGGATGTTGACGCGGTTGTCATAGCCACCCCAGACCATTGGCATGCCATGCAAGCAATAGAAGCTTCCAATGCCGGAAAGCATGTTTATTGCGAAAAACCTTTGGCCCATACGGTAGAAGAGGGTAGGGCAATGGTGAAGGCTGCGAGGAAAAATAAAATTGTTTTTCAAACAGGCAGCATGCAGCGTTCCAACAGGAATTTCAGACATGCCTGCGAATTGGTCAGAAATGGGTACTTGGGTAAAATAAAAGAAGTGATTGTAACTGTTGGCGATCAGGGAGTCCCTTACAACCTGCCAGCTAAACCATTACGTGCCGGACTCAACTGGGATGCTTGGGTTGGTCCTGCCCCATACAATGAATTCAATCCGGAATTGGCTCCTCCTGTTGAACAGGACATTTTCCCTAATTGGAGGAATTTCAAAGAGTACGGTGGCGGTTATATCGCAGATTGGGGTGCCCACATGTATGATATTGCACAATGGGCATTGGGCATGGACGATAGCGGTCCGGCCAAACTGATTCCACCTCCCGGCAAAACACCCAAAGGCTTGCAGCTGATTTACGAAAATGGTGTGGTAATGAAACATGAAGATTTTGGTCGCGGCCAGGGGGTAAGGTTCATCGGTGAAAAGGGTCGTTTGGATGTCAGCCGATCCATCTTGGATTCTGATCCTGCCAATATCACATCTGCTGTTATCAAAGAGGGGGAAACCAGATTGTATGATTCCAAAGATCATTACTACGACTGGCTGAATGCCATCAAAGATGGGTCTAAGCCCATTTGTGATGTTGAAATTGGACACAGGACGAGCACCGTATGCTGCATTTCCAATATTGCGTATTGGCTTGAAAGGCCCTTGGAATGGGATCCTCAGCAGGAGAAATTCAAAAACGATGCTGAAGCCAATGCCCTGCTCAAGCCAATGTTCAGGGAGGGATGGGCCTTACCCAAAATTTAGCGATAGGCATCAGTCCATACTAACCTTCAAACCAAAACAGGATGAAAGGGATAAATATGATTCAGCTGGCGAAAGAGTTGGGACTATCCGTTTCAACTGTTTCTAAAGCTTTGGGCGATAGTCATGAAATCAGCGCCACAACGAAAAAACGGGTATTGGAGCTGGCCAAAAAGTACAACTACAAGCCCAACCCTTTTGCCAGCAACCTCAGAAAGAAGAAGGGAAAACAAATTGCTGTCATCATTCCTGATATTGTCAATAATTTCTTCGCATTGGCAGTTGATGGTATTGAAAGTGTCACCATGTCTAAAAACTATGACACCTTCATCTACCTGACACATGAAAATCTGGAGCGGGAAAAATCAGTATTGGAACATCTTGAAAACGGTTTAATATCCGGTTTGATCATATCGGTTTGCACAGGAAGGGAGGGCTATGGCCATTTCCAGCAGTTTTATGAATCAACCCGTCTGCCCATGGTCTTTTTCGATCGGGTGCCTGATCTTTTACAGTTCCCCAAGGTGATCAGCAATAATTATGAATCAACACATGAATCTACTGTGCGATTGATCAAAGCTGGCTGTAAAAGGCCTTTGTTCATTCAAACTGCTGAACCACTCTACACTTCCATGGAGCGAAGAAGGGGATTTCAGGATGCGTTGGTAGCCAATGGCATGGACTTTGACGATGATTCTGTGATTACCTGTTCTGAAAATATGGAGGACAATTACCTGCTCCTTAAAAAACTTTTCTCTTCAAAGAAAAGGCCAGACGGGATTTTTGCACCTATTGAAAAGTATGCCATTACTGTTTATCAAGTGTGCCGGGAGCTCAAATTAAATATTCCAAAAGATATCAAGATGATTGGCATGACCAATCTGAGAACAGCGGCGCTCTTGAATCCATCCCTTTCAACCCTTTCCCAGCCTGCTTTTGATATGGGGAAGGAAGCGGCTATACTCCTGTTGAAAATGATTGAGAAAAAGTCCTACGCGGCAGCGAATGACATCATTGTACTTTCCAATGAATTAACGATAAGGGACTCACTCTAATCGAAATCCTTTGCGTAAATAAAAAAGAAGATCCCACTTATTTATTGATTGATGAGCGCGAACTTGGGGTTTCAAACGTCATTTATGGATACACCGGCTTCATTTATACAGGAAAATTTTCTGCTGCAAAGTCCACTTGCTGTCAAATTGTATTTTGACTACGCTGCACCACAGCCCATCATAGACTATCATTCTCACCTATCTCCGTTTGAAATAGCTACCGACAGGCAGTTTGAAAATATGACCAGGATCTGGTTGAGTGAAGACCATTATAAATGGAGGGCCATGAGAACGGTAGGAACCCCCGAAAGGATGATTACCGGTGATGCCTCAGATGCAGAAAAATTCCAAGCATGGGCAGAAACAGTTCCACAAACGGTGAGGAATCCTCTATTTCATTGGACATACCTGGAGTTGAAAAATTCATTCGGGATCACTGAATACCTGAATCCTGCTTCTGCAAGCCGAATCTATGAGCAGGGCAATGAACTTCTGGCAGGAACCGGTCATACAGCAAGGAAGTTTCTGGAGCAATACAATGTGGTTTATCTCTGTTCAACAGACGACCCTTGTGATGATCTTGTCTATCACAAACAAATTGCTGCAGATGCTGATTTTCATGTGGGGGTGACACCTTCTTTCAGGCCAGACAAGGCTTTTGCCATCCATGATGCAGCTGCCTTCATCCCATATTTGCAAAAGCTCTCTACCGTTTCTGGTATTGAAATCAAAGATATTGACTCCTTGTTGGAAGCCTTGCAAAACAGGATAAACCATTTCATATCGGCTGGTTGCCGCATTGCTGATCATGGGTTGTCGCAGGTTCCGCTGAACAGACCTTTTACAAGCCAGTTGGCATCAGAATTTGCTGACTTTTTGGCTTGCGGAGGTGCCAAACCTTTTTCAGATCCGGAAGCTTTTGCCTTCCATGTGTTGACGACCCTTTGCAGAATTTATCATGCTAAAGGTTGGATTCAGCAATTTCATCTGGGCGCCATTCGAAACAACAATGCGCGATTGAAAGCCCAATTGGGTGCTGACGCAGGATTTGATTCCATTGGTGATTATCCTCAGGCTGAACGACTTTCATCCTTGCTGAATACCCTGGATGCAACTGATCAGTTGGGTAAAACCATCATCTATAACAACAACCCTGCAGACAATGCACTGTTTGCATCCATGTGCGGAAATTTCAATGATGGTACCATCAAGGGTAAAGTGCAGTTTGGTCCAGCCTGGTGGTTTCTTGACCAAAAAAATGGCATGGAGCAACACCTGGACATCCTTTCGGATATCGGATTGTTGTCCACCTTCGTAGGCATGATAACAGACAGCCGGAGCTTATTGTCCTTTTCCAGGCATGAATATTTCAGGAGAATCCTCTGTAATCTCCTTGCCAAGGACATGGCTAAGGGAATCATCCCCAATGATGAACAATGGATTGGCAGCCTGATTGCCAAAGTCTGTTACGGCAATGCCAAAGAATACCTCGGTATCTGATCATTTTCTCAAATGATAGGCTTTGGGTTGGGTGAAGGCCCTGATACCTGCATGCCCCAAGGTGGATCCGAATCCTGATTGGTTTCTTCCACTCCAGGGAAGTGAAGGCGTCACCCTGTCGCAACAATTCCAATATGCTGTGCCGGTGTCCATTTTCTCCAGAATTGATGTAGCCCTTTCCTTAGTGGTACTGTAAACGGATGCTGTCAGTCCATAAGCCGTATCATTCATCATCCGGATGGCTTCTTCATCATCTTTAACTTTCATGATGCCTATGAGCGGGCCGAAGGTCTCCTCACGCATCAGATCCATCTCGTGTGTAACGCCTGAGAAAACGGTTGGGGTGAAATAGAAACCTTTACTGGCGGGAGCATAACCGCCGCTGAGCAATTGAGCACCTTTGTTCAGCGCGTCCTCCACTTGACTGGTAAGGAATTGAATATGGGATTGCCTGCTGAGTGGACCAATATAAATCCCATCCTGCATGGGGTCTCCAATTTGCCAGGAATTGACCTCATCCACAAAGGCCTTTACATAGGCATCGTATACTTTTTCATGTACATAAATCCGTTCAACAGCGCAGCAGCTTTGACCGTTGTTGTAGAAAGCACCATCTGCCGTTCCTGCAGCAACCGCTTTGATATCCAGAATCTCATCTGTAACATAAAGAGGGTCTTTCCCGCCCAATTCACATTGGCAGGGAACCATTTTGGCTGCTGCTTTTTCGTAAATGTATTTCCCCGTTTTGTATGATCCTGTAAAATAGTAACCATCAAACGGCATGTTCAGTAACATTTCGCCAACAGGAGCACCACCAATGGCCATTTGAAATGCATCGTCTGGGATACCGGCTTCTTTCAAAAGTCTTTCAATGTGCAATCCCGTCAGCGTGGCATACTCTGAAGGTTTGTAGCAAACACTGTTTCCTGCCAGCAAGGCCGGTACAAATACATTGGTGCCAACCAGGTAGGGATAGTTCCATGCAGAAATATTGCAGACCACACCCAAGGGCTCGTAATGGATGGTTTCTTCCAGATTGTCATCGGCATACATGGTTTCTGGTGAGAGGTAACGCATGGCATTGGCCGTAAGCCAGGCAATTCTGGTTCGGGAACCATTGATCTCATTCCTTGCCTGTTGCAGGGGTTTGCCTACCTCTGCCGTAAGGGTTTGGGCTAGCGGTTCCAAATTGGTCTCCAGCAGTTTGGCATAGCGATCAAGGATGGCAATCCTTTCCTGCAGCGGGACTTGTATCCATTTTTTTTGTCCTGCCTGCAGTATAGCCAATTTGGCATCAAGGCTTTGTTGTTGGTCGGTATCCAATGAGGCAATCGTTTCACCTGTGGCCGGATTGATGATATCCATGTCAAATGTTTGAATGTCTTTGCGTTAAAATGCCTGTTGGTACAATGTTCTGAAATCTGCTCTGGTAACAGGTTTGGGGTTGTTAGGGTGTGCAAAATCAGCCAATGCCAGATCACTCAGTGGGTCGAGGTGTTCTTCCTTGACGCCAATCTCACGCAACCTGGAGGGGATACCTACTTTAGCATTCAGTTCATGCAGGTATTGTACCACACCTACACCGGTTTCGTCCTGCAAATCAAGTGTTCGGGCAATTCTCCTGAATTTCCCTTCACATCCTGCGATGTTGAACGCCATACCATAAGGGAGGTTAACTGCATTGGCCAGGCCGTGGTGGGTATCCAACAGTGAGGAGAGCGGATGTGCCAGGGAATGCACCACGCCGAGTCCTTTTTGAAAGGCTACTGCTCCCATCAGCGATGCGATCATCATCATGCTTCTCGACTGTAAATCTGGTTTGATGACTGCATCGGTAAGGGACCGGTGTATGAGTGAAATCCCTTCCAAGGCGATGCCTTCACACAGTGGATGTTCCATCTTGGCCAGGAATGCTTCCATGTTGTGGGTCAGTGCATCCATTCCTGTTGCTGCAGTTACTGCTGGAGGTAATTCCATCGTTAACGCAGGGTCTGCGAATATGATTTTCGCCAACAGCTTGGGCGAGAAAAGGATTTTTTTCTGGTGTGTTTCATCATCAGCAATGATGGCGCTCCTACCCACTTCGCTGCCGGTTCCAGCAGTGGTGGGGATGGTGATGAAGTGGGGTACATCATTGGTTACATAAACATCCCCTCCAATGAGGTCATCGTATTTGAAAAGGTCTTCCCTGTGGTTGACACGCAGCACAATGGCCCTTGCCACATCGATGGCTGCACCTCCTCCAATACCAATGATTGCATCACAGCCAGCCTGGTCAAATAGGTCGGTGCCGGCATATACATCAGACTTGACCGGGTTTTTATGGATTTGGCTGAATACTTCCGCTTGGATCTGGTGGGCATCAAGATCCTGCATGATTTTCTTGAAGAATCCCAGTTGGGAAACCACCGGATCGGTCACCAATAATGGTGATTGGAGGCCGTTTTTTTTCAGGTATCCGGCGAGTTCACTGATCACTCCGGATCCAAACCGGATGGTGGTGGGAAAGTTATACTGGTAAATGTTATCGAACATATCCGTCAATTAAATGATTTCAAAATAGCGTTTGTACTCCCAATCTGTTACAGCTTTGAGATGTTGTTTCCATTCCCATTCCCTGCTTTGCACAAAGTGCCGGGTAAATGTTTCTCCAAAAAGTTCAATGCCAATGGACGATTGTTGCATGTTGCGCGTGGCATCGATCAGGGTATGGGGGATGGTTCCATGGGAGAAATCCTGGTATCCATTCCCGTTGGTGGGTTGCTGATCCAATTTCATCTTGTTGCTGATTCCATATAACCCTGCTGCCAGGCAGGCTGCCATTGCCAGGTAGGGGTTGACATCCGCACCAATTACGCGGGTTTCCAGTCTCGAGGATTTGCTACCTCCACTGAGTACGCGGAGGGCTGTTGTTCTGTTGTCTAGTCCCCAGGT
>JBDLUN010000035.1:0-2533 GCA_039805245.1 Bacteroidota bacterium | reverse complement strand
GAACGGCTGAGGGTTTTCAGGCCATAAGGTTGTAATTTGAAGTCAAATTGAAATGGATGGAGCCCGTTAAAAAGATAAGATGGGGAATACTGGCCTGTGGCCGGATAGCCAAAAAATTTGCAGCTGACCTCCGTTTGGTTGAAGGTGCTGAGCTGTTTGCCATTGCTTCAAGGGATATGGATCGGGCAAAGGCATTTGCAGCTGAATTTCCGGCTACACATGTGTTGGACTCCTACGAGGCGTTGGTAGCGCTCAAAGATGTGGACGTCATCTACATTGCCAGTCCGCACAGCCACCATCATGAACATACACTCCTTTGCCTGCAACACGGCAAAGCGGTTTTGTGCGAAAAAGCTTTTGCCATCAACAGTCGCCAGGCTACTGAAATGGTTGCCTTGGCTCGGGAAAAGGGTGTTTTCCTGATGGAAGCCCTATGGAGCCGTTTCCTGCCGCATTACCGGAAAGTAAAGGAAATGATGGAAGCCGGGATGCTGGGAGAGGTGAAGGGAATTCTTGCCAATTTTGGCTTCAAACCCAATCATCCAGTGCCACCAAGGCTTTTTGATCCGGCTTTGGGCGGAGGAAGTCTGTTGGACATTGGTATTTATCCGGTTTTCTTGGCGCAATCATTGTTGGGGGTGCCGGAAAAAATAATGGCCAGCATGGATCTTTCCGCCTCAGGAGTTGATGAGCAGTGTTCCATTACGTTTAAATACGCCAATGGCGTTACAGCCAATCTTTTTTCCACCCTGGCGGCCAACCTGGAAACGGATGCGGATATCTTTGGCACCTCCGGCCGGATCAGGCTCACGAGCAGGTTCTATGAGCCAACGGCCACCATCCAATATTACCCCGGTATCGTTTCCACCAAAACGGAAATCCCTATCGAAAGGGAAGGAGGTTGGGGGTATAAACACGAAGCCCGCCATGTGCAGGAATGCCTGAGCGCGGGACTGACGGAGAGCCCGGTTTGGGGTCTTGACAATACACTTGAACTCATGCAGACCCTCGACAGGATCAGATCCGCTATGGGGCTGGTCTATTCGGTGGATTGATTATTTTTCCAAAGACCGCATGTATTCGGAAGGTGTTCCGCCATGGAACTTCTTGAAAGATAGATACAGATGGTGTCTGGAGTTGAAGCCCGACATTACCGCCAGGGAGTCGATGGTATGACTGGTAAACTTTCCTGAATTGAGCAGATCGATGAAGTATTCAATCCTGAACCTGTTCATGAGGTCAGTATAATTCATATTGTATTTGACATAGAGGTAAGTGCTTAGTTGCTTGCTGTTGACATTCAGTTTTTTGCACAGATCTTCAGGAGATGCATTTTTTTGAAGGTAGTACACATTGGCAAAGAAAACATTATGGAATTCATCATCGGAGATATCCAATGATTCTTTTCGGGTAAAAGACTCATTCAGGGTGACATTGAGCTTTGTCCGATTCATAAACCTTGGCCTGAAAAGAATGAGTAACGACATCATATAATAAGCAACCATAACGCCCACTTCAGCGAAGAGCGCGTATTCCCTACCGAATTCTTTGATGATGTTAATGAAGACAAGTACTGTGAAAGTTCCAAAAACGGTGATTGACCATCCCCGGAGCTTCATGAAATACATGTTGCTTTCATCGTATTTGCGCATGATGCTCAATAACAGTCGACCGATGGTAAAAAGTAACAACCCCATGATGGACGTGCGCAATAAAAAGAGGGGGATATTAAAGCCATAAACATCGTATGTGGACTTGTCTACCGGAATCTTCACCACAAATGTGAAATAGAGGGCAAATCCAACCTGAAGTATGGCAACAAATAGGGCAATTCCCAAAACGAGCTTTTTGATTTTCTGTTCATACAGATAAGCAAAAAAGGCAATCAACGAGATGACGAGAATGGAGGATGGCAACTCATGAATGAGTCTATTGAATTGGCCGTAACCAATCAGGGCAAATCCAAGGGATCGCAACGATCCAACAAAAGCCAGTGTGAAAAGAAGTAATTTAAGGAATAAGGGTCTGTGAAACCTAATTGCAACTTCTACTGCAGTAATTATGCCCAAAATGAATAGGCTAAAATAGAGGTAACTATATAGTTGGGCAAAGCTCACTTCTTGGTGAAATTATGCAAAATTCCGGTATGTCTAATTTACTGGCTGAAATTAGTATATAGCGCTGTCCCTATTTATTATACTCGCGAAGTGATTTTTCCAGTTCTTCAGCATTCAGAAAACCGCTTTCCTTGATGATGGATCCTATAGTATGGTTTCCTGTGTCAGGATTGTCTATATTCTGCAGAAAAGTTTTAACCCGATTCCTGTTACACAATTCCGGAAAGTCCATATTGTATTTACGCAGGCAATAGGATTCTATCTTTTCTGCATGGCATTTCAGCACCGCCGCCAGGTAATCAATATTGGCTTTGGGATTGAGGAAATACTTTTCTTCAAAAAAAGCACGGTCAAATTGTTGGTTGAATGAAACCCTTCTTTGTCTTTTTTTCAGCAATTGTTGTACCATTTTGAAA
>JBDLUN010000034.1:0-4196 GCA_039805245.1 Bacteroidota bacterium | reverse complement strand
CTTGAAAATGCCGGATATACCAACATCCTTAACTACTCACCAAGCATGAACGAATGGATCGCGCAAGGCAATCCTACCGTAAACTAATCACCCATAAAACAAATTACCATGTTAAACATGTTTAAAAATCTCTTCAGCTCAGGTCCTGCAGTGGACTTCGCTGAACTTGTAAAAAACGGTGCAATCATTGTTGACGTTCGCACACCAGGCGAGTTCAACAGCGGACATATCAAAGGTTCTGTAAATATGCCTTTAGATGGCATCCGGAATAAAATTGCAGACCTGAAAAAGAAAAACAAAGTGGTCATCACCTGCTGCCGCAGCGGCAACAGGAGCGGGATGGCGGAATCCATGCTCTCTGGTGCAGGCATAGAGTGCTACAACGGAGGGGCCTGGAATGTGCTGAACAACAAAATATGACCATGAAGACCCTTCTCACTACCAATTGGAACTTCGCCAGAATATTCAGGGTTGCCCTGGGTCTCGTCGCGCTCGTTTACGCAATCATCAGACAAGATACCTTAATGGGTTGGGCAGGTGGCTTCTTGCTGCTCATGGGTCTAGCCAATATGGGCTGTGGCATGGGCGGTTGCGCTACGCCTGTTGCAAGAAAGCAGGATGATAAAATGCCCGATTCCGTTAAATTCGAAGAAATAAAATAATGAGAATACAAAAAATAATCCCGCTGCTGGCCATCACCCTTTGGCTGGCAGCAGGGAACCTATTTGCCCAACACCAGGAAATCGGAGAAAAACCCACCATCTGGCAGGATAAAGAAAAGCAAACCAAAGACACCAATAACCTGCTGCAAGCCTTCAAAAGGGGTAGCATGAACGGTCACCTGCGGTATTTTTACATGGCTACAGACAACGCTAAAGGACTAACCGACTACTACGCACATGCCGCTGGCGGTGGCATCAAATTTGAAACGGCACCAATCAAGGGTTTCCAAATGGGTATCAGCGGTTTCTTCACCTTCAACCTGGCATCTTCTCCACTAGGTGATCCTGATCCGAAAACGGGGGCGGCTAACCGGTATGAAATCGGACTATTCGACCAACAAGACCCCTATAACACCTCAGATATCGACCGCCTGGAGGAACTTTTTCTGAAATACTCCTTCAAAAAGAATCACATCACCATCGGTAAACAACTGATCAATACCCCTTTCATCAACCTGCAGGATGGCCGGATGCGCCCTACGGAAGTGAACGGTATCTGGTCGGAACTCCATACCGGAAAAACCAAATGGGAAGGTGGACTGATCAAACAAATCTCCCCACGCGGAACCGTGAAGTGGTTCAGCGTTGGAGAATCCATCGGCATCTATCCGATGGGTGTCGACCTCCGGGGAGAGCGTTCCGCTTACAGAGGCTACACGCGCACCAAGGGTCTGGGCATGCTGGGAATGACAAATACCTCCCTGAAATATATAACCCTACAGGCCTGGCACATGTACGTGCACAATATCTTCAACACCAGCATGCTGCAGGCCGATATCAAACACCCTTTCCATGAACATGGCCAATTACTCTTGGGGCTGCAATGGATCGGACAATTCAGGTCAGGCGATGGGGGAAATGAAATTCCTGATTACCAATACATGCAAAACAAACAGGCTCAAACGTACGGAGCCATGGCGGGTTGGGAAAAAAACCAATTTAAAACCACACTGGCCTTCAACAGGATAACTGATCAAGGAAGGTTCCTCATGCCCAGGGAATGGGGCCGCGAACCTTTCTACACTTTCATGGCGCGGGAAAGGAATGAAGGCTTGGCCAATGCCAATGCTTTGGTGAGCACTTTCTCCTATAAATTCAAAAAGCCGGGATTCAAAACACTCCTCTCGCTTGGCTACTTTGATCTGCCGGAACCGGATGATTTCTTGCGGAACAAATACGTTATGCCTTCCTACACGCAAATGAATCTCGATATCCGTTACGACTTCAAAGGGTGGCTACAGGGACTGAACATGCAATTCCTGATGTACCACAAATGGAAAACAGCCGATGGAGGCCTGCCCGGAAGATTCGTCATCAACAAGGTGAATATGCAAGGATGGAACCTTGTGCTGAACTATAATTTCTGAGCAGTGTGACAATTATCACCTATCCGGTGCTGAAAAGCAGGTAAATTCAACCTACCATAACCGATTTTTGCCATGGCCAAACAAAACTGGATCCTCGTTGCCATCCTGTCCGGACTATCCCTCCTCATTTTCAAGGAAATAACAGAGGCTATCAATGCCCCCAAAAGGACAATCCCCACCATACCCAGTGAGGGGTGGACGGCCCCTTCGCTGTACCTCGACCGTGAACTAGAAGGGGAAAAAAGAGAACTGGTTATTTACGGTGAAGAACTGATTGCCAACACCTCCCGATACCTGGGTCCGAAAGGCAGTGTAGCAGCTATCACCAATGGCATGAACTGCCAAAACTGTCACCTCAATGGTGGTCGCAAAACCTGGGGCAACAACTATGGTGCGGTGGCAGCCAACTACCCGAAATTCCGCGACCGCAGCGGCAGCATTGAAACAGTCTACAAAAGGGTGAGCGATTGCATGGAAAGGAGCCTCAACGGCAAAACACTCGATAGTACAACACGGGAGATGAAAGCCATGATGGCTTATATACAATGGGTTGGTCATGCTGTGCCCAAAGATTCTGTACCCGAAGGTTCCGGAATCAAGCCTCCCAAATACCTCGACCGTGCCGCAAGCCCGGAAAAAGGCCAACTGGTCTATGCCGCCAAATGTGTGTCCTGCCATGGAGCCAATGGAGAAGGTGTTATGGCAGCAGACGGATTGGCTTATACTTACCCACCTCTCTGGGGGCCAAATAGCTACAATTCGGGAGCAGGACTCTTCAGGCTTTCGCGTTTTGCTGGTTATGTGCGGGATAATATGCCCCTTAACCAAACCTCCCACCGTGCCCCAGCACTGAGCGATGAAGATGCCTGGGATGTGGCAGCATTTGTCAATTCCAGACCAAGGCCTTCCAAAGACCTCTCCGGCGACTGGCCCAACATCGCCAAAAAACCGGTAGACCATCCCTTTGGCCCTTACGCTGATGGTTTCACTGAAGAACAGCATAAATACGGTCCTTTCCAACCCATCATCGACGCCCGGAAAAAATAGCCCTCGCCCCCTATACTGACCTGAACAATCTATACGCCCGCTATTAAAAATTCAACGATGCCACATATTCAAAACTGTTCCTGCAAAGCCTGCCACCAGGAAGCCATCAGCCAGGCAGAAAAAGACCTGCACATTCAAATGTCGGAAAACAGTCGCCGCGACTTCTTCCGGAAATCAGCCAAACTGGGCATGGGTCTCGGTATTGGTGGCGGATTGATTGCACCCATGGCCGCTTCAGCCCTCCAAGGTGAGGAAAGTGCATATAAGTCTGCCAGCATGGAAAAGAACAAGGCAGTAAAGGATGGAAAAGCCACCATGCTAACCCTCCTGCAAACGGCAGATATTCACGCACAACTGCTGGTGCACGATGAATTTTTCGTTGAAAATGGCAAGAATGTCTATAAAAAAAGGGGGGGCTATGCCACGCTGAAATCGATGATCAACACCATCCGGAATAAAAACCGTGCCCACACGTTGCTGATCGATGGTGGCGATTGTTTCCAGGGGGGCGGCGTGGCCGCCATGAGTGAAGGCAGGGCCATCGTTCCCCTGATGAACAATATCGGCTATGATATCATGCTGCCAGGCAACTGGGAAGTGGTATATGGCAAGGAAATGATGATGAAAGACATGTTCGGCTACGATGGTGTGAAAGTCTGCGCCAACATGTTCCACGACACCCAAGACGATATGAAGGGCGACCTCATCTTTCCACCGTATTTTGTCAAACACGTCGCCGGCATCAAAATAGGTTTTATCGGTTACAATGATCCGCTGACGCCTAAAAGGCAGTCGCCTGCATACAGCGAAGGCATAAAATTCACCATGCCCGAACTGAACGTGGCTAAATATGTCAAGATTTTGCGTGAGTATGAACAATGCGATATGGTCTTTTTATTGACGCACATGGGCTTGGCACAACAGGTTGGTCTGGCCAATATGCCACATGTAAAAGGAGTGGATTATATCCTGGGTGCTGACACGCACGAACGCGTCAGAACGCCAATTCAGGGTGTTCATACCAAAGTAACCGAACCCGGTGCCTTTGGCTCTTTCTTGG
>JBDLUN010000033.1:0-24087 GCA_039805245.1 Bacteroidota bacterium | reverse complement strand
TGCAGCAGCCTTCTTAGGAGCAGCAGCTTTTTTAGGGGCAGCTTTCTTAGCGGCTTTTTTTGCAGTTGCCATTTGTTTGGAATTTAATGGTTAGAAAAAGTGAATTACGTGTTAAAAGTAGAAACACTTTTTCTATTGAGCAAAAATAAATATTTTTAGCAATGATTATCCGGCAGTTACAACAGGATTCACAGAAACGAAAGTCTTGTTGTTCTTAGACTTCCTGAATTCTACTAATCCGTCAGCTACTGCAAAAATGGTAAAGTCTTTACCTACTCCAACATTCTTGCCGGGGTGGTATTGTGTACCACGCTGACGCAGAATAATGTTGCCGGATATGGCGGGTTGACCACCAAAGATTTTGATGCCAAGCCTCTTGCTGTGTGAATCCCTTCCGTTTTTTACACTGCCTTCGCCTTTCTTATGTGCCATGACGCTGAATTTTTATTGGGTTATTGATGTTGATCAGGCGATGCTTTCAATCCTGATTTTGGTATACAACTTGCGATGTCCGATTTTTTTGCGGAAACCTTTCCTTCTCTTCATCTTGAATGCAATTACTTTGTCACCCTGCTTTTCACCCAGGATTTCTGCATTCACTTTGACGGAAACATCCTTGCCAACAGTAAGCTGGCCATCGTTGCTTACCAACAATACACTGGGGATCTCAATTTTGTCACCTGCATTTCCTTCGATATGCGGAACGTAGAGTTGCTGTCCGGATTCCACTTTGTACTGGTGACCTGCGATCTTTACAATTGCAAACATGATAATTCAAAATTTAGGACGGCAAAGGTAAGGATAAAATAACTTTCCCCCAACTTTAAGTGTAAATTTAATTCAAATACCTTGGATGGGTTATCAATTCCTAGGATTATCTTTGTTGCAACCCATTCTGGATACCATGAAGATAAAGTCTTACTTGGCCAAACCCTTTGCCGGCATCATCCAACGCAAATTACAGCGTTCCATGCATACGGCCCTCTCTGATCAGCAGTCCATTTTGACCCAATTGATTAAAAAGGGTAGTGAAGCTGAGTTTGGTAAGGAACATAATCTCAAAGAAGTATCTGATTATCAGTCTTTTAAACTGGCTATCCCCATACGTGACTATGAAGGGTTCAGGCCATATGTTGATAGGATAAAGGAAGGAAAACATAATATATTATGGCCGGGCAAGCCGATTTACTTGGCTAAAACTTCTGGAACCACCTCCGGCGCCAAGTATATCCCCATTACAGCAGATTCCATTCCCAACCATATCAATACTGCCCGCAACGCGCTGCTTTCTTATATTGCCACATCAGGCAATGCGGATTTCGCTTCGGGTAACATGATATTTCTGTCTGGTTCGCCTACCCTCGACAGGATCGGAGGAATACCCACAGGAAGGTTGAGCGGTATTGTGAACCACCACATTCCGGGTTACCTGCGCACAAACCAGTTGCCGACCTTCGAAACCAATTGCATTGAAGACTGGGAAACCAAATTGGACAAGATTGTCTCGGAAACCTTCAACAGGGATATGACCCTTATCAGTGGTATTCCACCATGGATGCAGATGTATTTCGATAGGCTTTCCGAGAAAACAGGCAAAAAGGTGGGTGATATCTTCCCTAACTTCAGCGTACTGGTGCACGGAGGGGTCAATTTCAAGCCATACCGCTCGAAATTGATGGACAGTATCGGTAGGCAGGTAGATACAATTGAAACATTCCCCGCATCAGAAGGTTTCTTTGCCTTTCAAGATACCCGTGAGGAAGAGGGATTGTTACTGAACACGAATTCCGGAATCTTCTTTGAATTCATTCCGGCTGGAGAGATCTTCAACGAAAATCCCACAAGGCTATCCCTCAAGGAGGTGAAACTGGGCGAGAACTATGCATTGATCATTAACAACAATGCTGGCCTTTGGGGATACAATATAGGGGATACTGTAAAATTTGTTTCCCTCGATCCCTATCGCATCATCGTATCCGGACGAATCAAACACTTCATCTCAGCCTTTGGCGAGCATGTCATCGGCGAAGAGGTTGAACATAGCCTTATGAAGGCCGCACAGGAAACCGGTACCAGAATCATCGAGTTTACGGTTGCCCCAATGGTGAGTCAAGACAATGGGCAATCCTTCCATGAATGGTTTGTTGAATTTGAAGATGCCCCCAATGATCTAAATGCATTTGCTGCAGCAGTAGATGAGAATATGCGGGCAAAGAACATATATTATGATGACCTCATCAGGGGCAACATCCTCAGACCCCTGGTGATCAGGCCCCTGAAACGCAATGCATTCATAGACTATATGAAGTCTATGGGCAAATTGGGAGGGCAAAATAAGGTTCCAAGGCTGAGTAACGATAGGAAAATAGTCTCGGAATTGGAAAAATTGACAAACAACCATTAATTTCAATCATGGAGTTTGAATTTTCACATACAGGATCCATAGCCACTGCTGCCCATTCAGGGTGCAAAAGAATTGGTTTGTTTGGCTCCACAGGCTCCATTGGAAAACAAACCCTTGATGTCATCAGGGCTAATCCCGACATGTTCGCCGCTGCCATCCTTACGGCGCATTCCAACGTTGAACTCTTGATCGAACAAGCACTCGAGTTCAACCCCAAAGTTGTAGTAATCACTGACTCTGCCAAATACCAACCGGTAAAAGAAGCCCTCGATCATAAAGGCATTATTGTTTTGGCAGGTGAAGCAGCCTTGGAAGAGGCTGCGGCCATGGATATCTATGACATGATGATGGCTGCCATCGTGGGATTTGCAGGACTGAAGCCTACATTACAGGCCATCAGTACTGGCAAGGATATCGGACTGGCAAACAAAGAAACACTCGTGGTGGCTGGTGATGTTGTCATGCAATTGGCCCAGCAAAAAAATGTTTCCATCATCCCGGTTGATTCAGAACACTCTGCCATCTTCCAATGTCTGGTGGGCGAAGAGCACAATGAGATCGAGAAGATCATCCTCACGGCTTCTGGAGGTCCTTTCCTCGGACGAAAACCCAATTTCCTGGTTAACGTCAAAAGGGAACATGCATTGCAGCATCCTAACTGGAGTATGGGGGCCAAAATCTCCATCGACTCCTCAACCTTGATGAACAAAGGGCTTGAAATGATCGAAGCCAAGTGGTTGTTCAACCTGCATCCATCCCAAATTGAAGTGGTTATCCATCCGCAAAGCATCATCCACAGCATGGTGCAATTCAAAGACAACAGCATCAAAGCGCAAATGGGTCTGCCGGATATGAAATTGCCCATTCAATACGCGATGGCCTATCCCAACAGGATCAGCAATGAATTTCCAAGATTCAATTTTGCCAAATCCTCCACACTGACTTTCGACCCTCCCGATATCAAGACTTTCAGGAACCTTGCTTTGGCCATTACAGCGATGAACAAAGGAGGAAATCTCCCCTGCGTCATGAATGCAGCAAACGAAATTGTTGTCTATGGTTTCATGAAAAACAGGCTGGGCTTCCTGGATATGACAGAAGTGATTGAGCAGACCATGGACAAGGTTCCATTCATTGAACATCCAACGCTGAATGAGTATTTTGAAAGTGACGCCAATGCCCGTGAATATTCTGCTTCACTCATCAATCTATGAGGTAATTATTGATTCAAATCAATTAATTTCGCTACAAATTATTGCTCATGTTCGCTCAGGTGTTGTTGGAAATCAATTGGAGTTCAGTAGGACTTCAGGCAGGTCAGTTGATATTGTCTCTTTCCATACTGGTAATTCTGCATGAGTTGGGGCATTTTATCCCAGCGAAAATTTTTGGCTGCCGGGTTGAAAAATTTTACCTCTTTTTTGATCCCTGGTTTTCACTGGTCAAGAAGAAAGTGGGTGATACGATTTACGGCATCGGATGGCTTCCGTTGGGTGGCTATGTCAAGATTGCAGGCATGGTGGATGAGAGCATGGATAAAGAACAGCTCAAAAAACCGGCACAACCCTGGGAATTCAGGAGCAAGCCAGCCTGGCAACGCCTGATCATCATGATTGGTGGAGTAACGGTAAATGTACTGCTTGCCTTTTTCATCTATGCCATGATTCTCTTCAAATGGGGCGAAACCAAATTGCCCATGTCCAGCCTTCAAAATGGTGTATGGATAGTTGATACCGTTGTGAATGAGATTGGTTTGAAAAATGGCGATAGAATCATCAGTGTCAACGACGAAAAAGTACAGTACTTTGATAACATCAATGCTTCTCTCATGTTGGGAGACCATATGGATATCATCCGCGACGGTCAACCGATGAAGCTCGCCATTCCTGTCAATTTTATCGAAAAGATCCTGGAGAAAGGCAAGCGTTCCATCTTGCTGATGCCGCGTGTTCCCTGCATCGTTGGTGAAGTGGGTAAGGGAACTGCAGCAGAGAAAAACGGATTGCTGGCCAATGACAAAATTGTGGGCATCGACTCATTCAAAATTGATTATTTTGACCAGGTTAAATCCCTGATCAACACCAAGGCAGGTGATTCTGTCAATTTGCACATCATCCGCAACGGACAGTCCCTTACGCTGCATTCGGTCATCAATGCAGACACCTCAATCGGATTCTTCCCCGCAGTTCCTACATTCTCCGAAATGAAGGATCAGGGATTGTATGACTTTGAAACAAGGAATTTCAGCTTTTTGGCTTCATTCCCTGCAGGCGTAAACAAGGCTGGTGAGAAACTTTCAAACTATGTATCCCAATTCAAAAAAATACTGAACCCATCAACAGGCGCATACAAAGGTTTGGGTGGATTCAAATCTATGGGTTCCATCTTCCCCAAATATGAATGGGATTGGGAAGCCTTCTGGAATATCACCGCATTCTTTTCAATTGTGTTGGCATTCATGAACCTCTTGCCAATTCCAGCATTAGATGGCGGACATGTTTTGTTCACCTTATACGAAATGGCAACAGGTCGCAAGCCCAATGAGAAGTTTTTGGAATATGCCCAAATTGTGGGCATGGTACTGCTTTTCGGTTTGATGATCTACGCCAATGCCAACGACTGGCTGGGATGGGGTAGGGGACGTTAATGACTACAATTGCGCCTTAAAGATAGAGGTAATAGTCTTGCATGAGGCTACTAAAGCGTCTGCTATAGGTATTAGATTCAGCGTAAACCGATATGCTTTCTTCGTGCCTAGCCTTTTCTTTTCTGTCAAATAAAAACATTGACCTGAAGGCTTGGTGTCCATCACTATGCTTCAAATCACAAACGGCATGGGGATGGAATCCATGAGATACGGCTGTTTCCATAGTCTCCAGCTTTCTGTAAAAGGGCATGAGCAGGTAAAAAGAACCTGATGGTTTCAGCAGTCTGTCAACCTGACTGAATAACACCGGCAAGGTCAAACGGCTTGCATGCCTGGCCAGGTTTATGTTTGTATCAGGGGACTCCAACTGTTTTTCATAAAATGGCGGATTGCAAACAATGGCATCATACTGCCTGTTTGGATTAAAGTGTAAGAGGTCGCCATGAATCGGATTCAGATGTTCTTTCCAAGGGGAAGCTTTCAAGTTGTCACACAATTGCCCAAAACAGCCCGCTTCAATTTCCAACGCATCTATATCTGTAAGAAACTGCTGCGCCACCATAAGCGACAATAATCCGGTTCCTGCCCCGATGTCAAGCACGCAGCTGGGTTGACCTATTTGTTCTGCAATCCAGGCGCCAAAGGTGCAGGCATCGGTACTGACCTTCATGGCACAATGCTCCTGATGTATTGTAAACTGTTTGAAACTGAAATGGGTGTTGGACATCTTACAACGCTTTACCAGGTTCCTCTCGCATTGGCCGTAATATCTAGTGTATCCGTTTTCCCGGCCATCAGTTGGTAATAGCCTGTAAGGGCAATCATGGCTGCGTTATCGGTGCAATATTCAAATGAGGGGATGTGAATGGTCCAATTGAACTGTTGACCCATATCCAGCAATGCCTTTCGTAGCCCCCTGTTTGCAGAAACACCTCCAGCCAGGCATATTCTGGTGACTCCCGTTTCGATGCTGGCTTTTTTGAGTTTTTTCAAGAGGATGTGGATGATGCTGCTTTGTATAGATGCGCAGAGATCTGCCAGGTTTTGCTGGATGAAATCTGGCTCATTTTTCACGGCTTTCTGAATGAAATACAATACGGATGTTTTCAAGCCGCTGAAGCTGAAATCCAATCCTTCTATCTGTGGCTCTGCAAACTGAAACCGGCTGCTGTTCCCATCGGCCGCATACCGGTCGATCAACGGTCCTCCCGGGTAGGGGAGCCCAAGTAATTTGGCGGTTTTGTCGAACGCTTCCCCTGCGGCATCATCAATGGTTTCACCGAGTATTTCAAGGTCGAGCGGACTCCTGCAAAGTACTATCTGGGTATGTCCACCGCTTACCGTCAAGCATATGAATGGAAACTCAGGCTTGGGTTCCTCGATAAGATTGGAGAGCACATGGGCCTGCATGTGGTGAACACCAAGGAGCGGCAGATCAAGGGTTAGCGCTAGGGATTTGGCAAATCCGGAACCCACCAGCAAGGCTCCAATCAGTCCGGGTGCCTGTGTAAAAGCAATGGCATCTAGGTCTTTAAGCGGAATGCCGGAATCTTTGATGGCACGATCAACAACAGGGATAATATTTTGCAGGTGAGCCCTGCTGGCCAATTCTGGAACTACACCACCATATTGTGCATGGATTTCCTGCGTGGCAATAATGTTGGAAAGAATCTTTCCATCCACACAAATGGCTGCAGATGTTTCATCACAAGAGGATTCAATCCCAAGTACTGCTTTACCCTTATCACTGGTCATGAAACAAAGGTATGAAGACTGTTTGAACCCATGGGTGGCTATTGCATCATTTTGACCTGATGGCAACCACTGGGTCCATCTTCGCTGCAATCATGGCTGGGATGATTCCTGCCAATATCCCAATACCGATACAGATTCCCAACGCTAAAGCAAGTATATTTCCAGAAACAAATACCGGGAAGTTGAAAGCAGCACTCAATACCTGTGCCATGACAACAACCAGAATGATGCCTATCAAACCACCTATAATACAAATAAGCGCACTTTCCAGCAAGAACTCCATCAGGATGGTTCTTTTCTTGGCACCGATCGCTTTCTTCAAACCAATAACGGGAGTTCTTTCCCTTACCGTTACAAACATGATATTGGCAATGCCAAACGCACCAACAATCAGACTCAGCAATCCAATCATCCATCCGCCCAAGTTAACGCTGCCAAATAAAGAACTCACTGCCTTACTGAAATCACTGATGGCATTCAGCGCGAAATCATCTTCCTCCGTGGGACCCAGCCGGTGAATGGAGCGCATGGCTCCTTTCAACTCATCTTTCAAGGCGTCTGTACTCATGTTTTCAGGTCCTTTCACGATGATCTTCGGATTGTTGAACCGTTCATTGAAAAGCATTTGCTTCATGAACCGGTAAGAGAGAATAATGCTTTGGTCGAACTGCCATCCTTCAATAAAACTTTTTCCTTGCTTTTTGATCACCCCAACAATGACAGCCTTTTTATTACGCAAGTCAACCACTTTGCCCAAGGCTTTCTCTGCGTTGCCGAACAGCTTTTCCGCATTATCGTAACCAATGAGGATACTGGCAGTACCCTGGTCGAATTCCAACTGGTTGATGTACCGCCCATATTGTATTTCCACTGGCTGGATTTTGTCAAACTCCTCTGTAATGCCATGGTAATTGATACCATCCAGCTTGTCGTTTTCATACTGGATGAATGATTGGGTAGTGAAATTGAAAACGATATTGATATTGGCATTGACTTTCTCCCTGATGAGTTTCGTTTCAATGAGTTTGGGGCTGGGCCTGTTTACGTACTTCCACCATGGATATTCTGCACCACCTTGGTAATCCCATTTGTCAATGTAGATGGTATTGGAACCGAGGGATTTCACACCATCTTGAATGTTACGCTCTAGGCTGCTGACAGTTGCCAATACCCCGATGATGCAGAAAATACCAATTGTGACGCCAAAGAGGGACAGAAAAGTCCTGAGCTTGTTTTTGCCCAGTTCCTGTACGGCCAATTTCAGCGTGGTCCAGACAATTTCCAATGTCTTCCTCATCCTGCAAAATTAAGTTAAACAGGATTGTTTAAGCCCCAAAATATGCTGAAGGGGTAAAGAAAATGACAAGCGGAGGTCATTCGCCATGAAGCGGACGCCTTTTGATCACTCCCCCCATGATTTCCCTGACACTATTGATGACAACAAATGCTTCGGGGTCGATCAGCAGGATTTCGGATTTGATTTTGGCCACCTCCAATCGGGTTACTGCTGTGAAAATAATATCGGTGTCCCTGAGAACAACTCCTTTTTTACCATGGCCTTTGCTGCCTTTGTAGGTCGTGACACCCCTACCGAATTGCTCAATCAGCATGGTGCTGATGGCTTCGGCATGGGAGTTGGAAACTATGGTGATGCCGGTATATTCTTCGATCCCTTCCACGAAAAAATCTACTGCTTTAGAGGCTACTAGGTAGGTTAGAACGGAGTATAGAGCAAATTCAATACCCAAAATATAGGCAGCGAATGAAAAAATAATGATGTTGAACACCAGGATGATGTCGCCAATGGTTGCCGGTACCTTTCTGCTAATAAACAACGCAAGTATTTCAGTGCCATCGAGTACACTGCCACCGCGCATCGCCATGCCAATACCTGCACCCAAAAAAAATCCGCCGAAGGTCGCCACGAGCAGTTTGTCTTCAGTGACCATGGGGTAGGGTATCAGCGTTACGGCCAATGCAAGTGCAGTGATGGCTATCAAGGTGGAAAAAAATAAAGTCTTGCCATACTGTCGGTAGCCCATGATCAGAAACGGGCTGTTGATTATCAGCAGAATCCAGGCAAAGGGAAGTCCTGTTACTTGTGTGAGTAGTAAAGAAATGCCAGTTGCGCCCCCATCAACAAAGTGATTGGGTAATAAAAAGCTTTTCAATCCGAAGCCTGCTGAAAGTACTCCTAAACTGATGTAAATCCAGTTTTTGAATATGAGAAGCTTTTCAGCTGATGCTGCACTGAGTTTGCGTCTTGGGCTTGTTTTCCTGTGCATGAGGCAAAGTTAGCAGAAGCGCTTAATCCAGCGCCAACAAACCTTATCTTTGCAATCCATTTTACACATGAAATACGAAAACGAAATAAAAAAGCGGAGAACTTTCGCCATCATCTCCCATCCCGATGCCGGTAAAACAACCCTTACAGAAAAATTCCTGTTATTCGGCGGAGCCATTCAAACTGCTGGTGCTGTTAAAAGCAATAAAATCAAGAAACATGCCACCAGTGATTTCATGGAAATTGAAAGGCAAAGGGGTATCAGTGTGGCCACTTCGGTGATGACATTTGAATACAAAGGGATGCTCATCAACCTTCTGGATACACCCGGTCACAAGGATTTTGCTGAAGATACCTACCGAACACTTACGGCTGTTGACAGTGTAGTACTGGTAGTGGACGGTGTCAAAGGGGTTGAAGAACAAACCCGTAAACTGATGGAGGTCTGTCGCATGCGGGATACACCTGTAATCGTTTTCATCAACAAAATGGATCGTGATGGCAAGAATCCGTTTGATTTGCTGGATGAAATCGAAAAGGAGTTGGGTATCCACCTGCACCCTTTGAGTTGGCCCATCAACAATGGAAAGGATTTCAAGGGGGTATACAACCTGTATGACAAAAGTCTGCTCCTTTTTCAACCCAACCAAAAAGTGTCTGTTGAAGAAAGTGTTCAGATTGATGACCTCCAAGACCCTTTGCTCAACCAACTGGTAGGCGACAAAGATGCCGGGCAACTGCGTGAAGATGCGGAGCTTATAGATGGGGTATATGGCGATTTCGACAACAAATCTTATTTGCTGGGCAAGACAGCACCTGTGTTTTTCGGCAGTGCTATCAACAATTTCGGCGTAAGGGAATTGCTGGATACCTTCATCAGGATTTCACCGGAGCCCAGAAGCCGCGAAACCACTGCTCGCGAGGTGGATGTGCAGGAAAATAAGTTCAGTGGTTTCATTTTCAAAATTCATGCCAATCTCGACCCCAAGCACCGCGACCGGATTGCTTTCTTGAGGGTATGTTCCGGCAGGTTTGAACGCAATAAATTCTATCACCACGTCAGGCTCGACAAGGACGTCCGCTTCAGCAATCCCTACAGCTTTTTGGCAAGGGATAAGGATGTGATTGAAGAGGCTTTTCCAGGTGATGTGGTTGGTTTATTTGATACGGGTAACTTTAAAATAGGCGATACCCTTACTGAGGGAGAAGATTTTTACTTTACCGGGATTCCCAGCTTTTCACCCGAAATTTTCAAGGAGGTTGTGAATAAAGACCCCATGAAAACCAAGCAACTTGAAAAAGGGCTGAATCAGCTGACCGATGAAGGTGTAGCCCAATTGTTTACGCAACATAACGGTAACCGGAAAATCATCGGTTGCGTGGGAGACCTTCAATTTGAGGTAATCCAATACCGTCTCTTGCAGGAATATGGGGCTTCTGTCCAATTCAACGCCCTGCCTTTCTACAAAGCCTGTTGGTTAACTGCTGATGATAAATCCAAGCTTGATGATTTCACAAGGTTCAAAACCACGAATATCGTTACAGATAAAGACGGACATACCGTTTACCTCGCGCAAAGTGAGTGGTTCTTGAATACGGAAATAGCCAATAACCCAGGGATACAATTCCATTTCAGCTCTGAGATCCACAAATAGTTAATGGCTTGGGGGCTTGCCCTCTTACCTCAATTCAATCCTACATAGTTGAATGGGGTGATAGCCTTCAGCTCTTTCTTCACCGCTGCATTCACTTTCAAGGTGTTGATGAAAGCATGAATGGATTCCTTGTCTATGGAGGTTTTGCCTCGGGTCAACTCTTTCAATGCTTCATAAGGCTGGGGATATTTCTCTCTGCGGAGAATGGTTTGGATAGCTTCCGCAACAACTGCCCAGTTTTTGTCAAGGTCAGCATGCAACGCCTGTTCATTCAACACCAGCTTGCCAAGTCCTTTGCCAATAGAGTTGAAGGCGATCACGACATGAGCTAAGGGTACACCAATATTCCGGATAACGGTTGAATCGGTGAGGTCCCTTTGTAGCCTTGAAATGGGCAGTTTGGCTGACAAATGTTCCAATAAGGCATTGGCTATACCCAGGTTGCCTTCTGCATTTTCAAAATCAATCGGATTAACCTTGTGGGGCATGGCAGAAGATCCAACTTCCCCTGGCTTGGTTTTTTGCCTAAAGTACTCCATGGAAATATAGGTCCATAAATCCCTGCACAAATCAATCAGGATGGAATTGATGCGTTTGATACCATCAAAATGTGCAGCAAGGTTGTCATAATGCTCAATCTGTGTGGTGTATTGCTGTCGCTGAAGGCCCAGTTTGTTTTCACAGAATTTATTGGCGAATTTGATCCAATCAGTCTTGGGATAGGCAACGAGATGGGCATTGAAATTGCCAGTTGCCCCGCCAAATTTACAGGAATAAGGTACCTGATTCAACAAGGCCAGTTGGTTGTCAAGCCTCTCAACAAAAACAAGGATTTCTTTTCCCAAAGAAGTAGGGGAGGCCGGTTGTCCGTGCGTCCTGGCGAGCATAGGAATGTTTTTCCAAGCTTTAGCCATCTCCCGCAAACGGATGATCAGGTTGCTGACGGCAGGGTAGAATTCAAATTCAAGCGCTTCCTTCCACATCAATGGGACGGCTGTGTTGTTGACATCCTGCGAGGTCAGTCCAAAATGAACGAACTCCTTCAAATCTCCCAAGCCAAGAGAGTCCATCTCTTTTTTGATATGATATTCCAGTGCCTTAACGTCATGGTTTGTTACACGCTCAAATTGTTTGATGGCATCAGCGGTTTCCAGATTGAAATCTTCATAAAGCTTCCGCAAGGCATTGTTTTTCGAAGCAGGAAGGTTGAAGAGTTTCTGCTGCCCCAATGCAATGAAGTATTCGATTTCTACCCTGAGCCGGTAACGGATCAGTGCATATTCTGAAAAATATCCGGCAAGAGCACTGGTCTGGTTCTGGTATCGGCCATCAATTGGTGAAACGGCTGTCAGGGAGCTTAATTCCATTGTGAAGTTGAATTGGTGTAACTTGCAGCAAAATTACATCAATCTTGGGGGAAAGGAAAATTAGGGTTGGAGCCGTCAGTTACCTCAATACCATACCGATGTTAGAGGGACTGCAAAAGGGTCCTATTGCAACGGAAATTAGTTTGCAACTCCATTATCCGGCTGGGTTGGCCGGTATGCTGAAAGCGGGTGAAATTGATATTGCCTTGTTGCCTGTTGGGGTATTGCCGGAGCTGGGTAACTATGAAATCCTGGGTGATGTCTGCATCGGTACTGTTGGCGAAGTGGCTTCTGTTGCGGTTTTCAGTCAGGTCGACATGGAGATGATTGAAACGGTTATCCTCGACTACCAATCCCGAACTTCAGTGCTCTTGTGCCGCATTCTTTTCGAAAAATTGTGGAAAAGAACGGTGAAGTTCATCCCTGCAACTGATGAATCATATATCGAACAAATCCAAGGCACAACTGCGGCTTTGATTATTGGAGACAGGGCATTATCCTACCGCGACCAAGTGAAACATGTTTTTGATTTGGGTCAGGGTTGGCAGGAACTGACCGGACTGCCTTTTGTTTTTGCCGTATGGGTGGCAACAAAACCGCTGGAAAGTGAATTCGTCAAAAGGTTTGCCGAGGCCGTTCAGGAGGGAACCGGGCAGTTGAGGCAGATTGCTGATCGTATTGATTTTCCTGATTACGATCTTTATACGTATTTTACCAATAACATATCCTATAAGCTCGATGAAGCCAAAATGAAGGGCTTGCAACGCTTTAAGGAAGAAATAGCTGGCAGGTAAGATGAATGCCATACCCATTAAACGCACTGTATGTCAGGAATGAAAAAAACAGCCATCATCACGGGTATCACGGGTCAGGATGGAGCCTATCTGGCTGAATACCTCTTGGAACTGGGTTACACTGTGGTTGGCTTGACTCGATCGTATTCATCGGTGGGGCTTTCAAAGTTGATGAAATTGGGCATTGATGCCCAAGTGGTCATTGAAGAATGTGACCTCATGGATTACACTTCCATTATCAGAATTCTTGACAAATACAATCCTGATGAGTTTTATAATTTGGCAGCCCAAAGTTCTGTAGCTGCGTCTTTCAATCAACCCATCGGAACCATACAGTTCAACTCCATTTCAGTGTTGAATATGTTGGAGGCCATCAGATCATCAAAATCAACCATCAGATTTTATCAGGCTTCGAGCAGTGAAATGTTCGGAAGGGTTCCTGAATTACCGATACGTGAGGGCAATGTGTTGAATCCTGTAAGCCCTTATGCCATCTCCAAAGCAACTGCCCATTGGATTGTCAGGAACTATAGGGAGTCCTATGGCATTTTTGCCTGCAGCGGCATATTGTTCAACCATGAATCCGCCTTGCGTGATGATACGTTTTTCGTGAAAAAAGTTATTGCGTCTGCCCGTAAAATCAAGGCTGGCAAGTTGGATGTTTTGCGGGTGGGCAATATCATGATCAAAAGGGATTTTGGGTCCTCCAAAGAATACGTCAAAGTCATGCATGCCATGCTGCAACACGCATTCCCGGATGATTATGTTGTAGCCTCAGGCACCTCTGTTTTGCTGAAGGATATCATCGAATTTGTATTTGATTATTTGGGTGTGCCTTCAGACAAATATGTGGTAGACGACAAACTTTTCAGGCCATCAGAAATCAATGATTTGTATGGCGACAGCAGTAAGGCAAGGACCCAACTCGGATGGCATTATCAGAAAGATTTCTTTGAAGTGTTGCGTGAAATGATTGATGAAATTGAAAATGGAATTAATTGATTGGCATGTCGAAGATTACGGTCGTTACGATATGCTTCAACAACTTGCATGATTTGGTTAAAACCTGCCAATCAGTTGATAGCCAATCCCAACATCCTATTGAACATTGGATAATTGACGGCTCAACTTCGAAAGACATAGCCCAATGGCTGCAACAAAATGAACAACCTGTTTATCGCAAATGGATTTGTGAGCCGGATAAAGGGATTGCTGATGCGTTCAATAAAGGGATTGCAAAGGCTACAGGAGATGTCATTCAGCTACTCAATTCAGGTGATATTTATGCCAGTGAAAAAGTGCTTGAGCATGTTGACAATGCATTCAGCAAAGACCAATCGTTACAATGGCTCACAGGAATGATCAATATGATCCGGGTTGGGGCTCCTGTTGTGGTTGGCAAACCTTTTGATCCAAGTAAGCTTTACAGGGGTATGCGCAGTGTGTCACACCCCACCTGGTTTGTCAAACGGACTGTATATCATCAAGTGGGCATTTATGATTCCAATTATGCCATTGCCATGGATTATGAAATGATGTGTCGACTGAAAAAATTCAAATCAGGTTTCTTGCCCATACCGTTCGTTGTATTTGATGACACAGGGGTAAGTACCAATAACTACTTCGCTGCACTGTCTGAAACTAAAAAAGCTTACCGATTGCATTTTGGATTTTCCTTCCCCATGGAACTGTGGCAGTTGCGTTTAAAATTGCTCCATATATTGCAGCAAACTGCTTTGGGGAAATTTCTTTTTAATCTGAAACGCAGGCTTGGGCTGGAAAACATGTGATAAAACGTCTTTGTCATATCAGTTGCCTAGAAATTCCCGGTACAATGCATCGGTTTTTATCACCGTGTTTTTCCAAGTAAAAAGTTGCGCCCTTTCATATCCTTTTGCAACAAATGTCTCGCATTCCTTAGGATTGCTCAACATATCAATGGTTATTGCTGCAATGTCTGCCGGATTGAGTGGGTCAAAGTAACGCGCAGCATCCCCACCCACCTCTTCAAGACAAGAGCCCTTTGCTGTAGCGCAAGGTACACCGCAACTGAATGCCTCTACAAGCGGCAAGCCAAAACCTTCATACAAACTGGGATAGACAAGCAAAGTGGCATTCTTATAAAGCCGGATGATATCCTGATCATTTCTGATGGGTTCATACTTGACACGCGTTGTCAGCCCGGCTTGCGCAATGGCTAATGTTTCTGATTCGGTGAAATCACCGCCCCCGCCAAAAACAAAACGCAATTCCTTCTCCTCTTTGGCAATCAAACTGAGTGCCTGTAAATAATTATTGAAATTTTTATGCACACCCTTCCTACTGCCGATGAATAGTATATAGGGAGGGGTTTCGATGTTCTTGGGGCAAGCAGCAATATCTTCAGCTTCAAGCGAACTGGCCAGGTGAATGGTAGTTACTTTGTTAGGGTCAATTTGGAAATGGGCAATGATGTCTTGACGGGTATTTTCAGAAATTGCAATGATGTGGTCTGCTGCATGGATAATTTTTTTCCGGTGTCGAATGAGTTTGGAAAACCGCTCTTGCCCGACATGATACTTTTCATCAATCATATCCAATACCGTAATGAACATGGGTTTTTCCTGTCTGTTTTTCAGGGCCGATTGATTGAAATAGGTGGGGTGGAAAATGTCAAATTCCGTTTGACGAACCTTGTATTGGGTGTAAATGAGATTGATGAGCCTGACTATATCTTTTTTTCCTTTGAATTTGGCTTGGGTCAACCAATGGTCATCTGGCTGAAGCAGTTGACTGAAGACGTTTTCAGCGTATAAGACATCATTGATTGGCGTATAAAGATTCATCTCTTGCGCACCCTTGATCAGCTCGTAAAAATAACGGGAAATGCCTCCAAAAGCCTGTTCACAGAAAATCTGATGATCATAGAAAACGCGCATAATCAAGAAAATTGTATTGTAAAGATAGCTTTTGCGCTACAAATGGTAAATTAGCAAACCATATTCCCATATCAATTATGCTGGTTACAGTTGGCATTCCCACATATAAAAGGATCGACGGACTTAAAAGGGCTTTGGATTCTATTCTGAATCAGACCCACAGGGAGCTTGAAGTCATCATTTCAAACGACAATTCACCCGAACCGCTATTAAATGAACTGATTGAAACATATGCCCAAAGGGATTCGAGGATAAAATATTTTCATCAAAAGCAATCACTCAGAACCGTAGCCAATTTTTCTTTTGTAAAAGACCATGCCTTGGGAAAGTATTTTCTTTGGGTGGCTGATGATGATTGGCTCGATTCGGATTATATTGAAAAATGCGTACACTTTTTGGAGAACAATCCCACCTATGCTATAACAGCAGGTACCTGTTTTTACCATAAGGATGTGCAGACCATATTACATCAAAACAGCAATTTTAGCATTGAAAATCAGGGATACAAGGCAAGAATGTTCCGATTTTTCAGAACGGTGACTTTGAACGGATATTATTATGGGGTAATGAGAACCGATTTGGCCAAACAATTTCATATGCCCAATCAACTGGGCTTCGATTGGAACATTGTGGCATTCATGTGTTTCAAAGGAAAACTCAAAACACTAGACAATACGGGTAACCATATTTCACAAGGTGGTATGTCTAATGAAGGCACTGCTTTAAGCCGTTATTTTGATCAAAAGGGATTCTTGGCGGAAAACTTCATCGGTTTCAGAACATCGCTTAATTGCGCCGGAAATATTTTCAATGCCGGGGTCTATGACTTGAGTGTAGTCCGGAAATTGTGGTTGAGTCTGATTATTTTTGTTGCATCCTATTCCCATATTTTTTCATGGGATGTCATTTTATTGAAACGCAGGATAATAAAAACCTTAAAATTGAATGGAAATGGTGTACTCATCAGGAAAAGCTGATTTGGATCGGTTGGTTGAAAAAGGTTCTGACTTCAATCCTGGTCTGAAAGTTGCACCTTATTTGGTGAGAAACAGGTTGTTGGATGGAATCAGTCGGCATGCAGGAAAACTGCAGGGTGTCTTGCTTGATTTTGGTTGCGGGTCAAAGCCATACAGGAAACTCTTTGAAGTGAATGAATACATCGGATTGGATTTTGAAGGGGAGGGGCATGACCACCGCAATGAACAGATTGATGTATTTTATGACGGGAAATCCATTCCTTTTCCGGATAATCACTTTGATGCCGTTTTTTCGAGCGAAGTATTCGAACATGTTTTCAATCTGGAAGAGATGATTCCGGAAATCAAAAGGGTTATGAAGCCTGGTGCACTTATTCTTGTTACATGCCCCTTTGCCATTGGAGAACATGAGCAGCCCAATGACTATGCACGGTACACTTCATTTGCATTGAAACACCTCATGCAAAAGAACGGGTTGGAAGTTGTCCATTTTGAAAAGCTGGGCGGCAGCATTGATGTGATTGTTCAGTTGAGGCTGACCTACTTCCATTACCATATCATGCCTTTTTTCACGCGCATACCGGTACTGAGAAATATTTTACGCGTAACCACGAATACCTTAATGAATGCATACGCAAACCTTCACCGCAGAATCTTTCCAATAGGCAATGAATTGTATTTGAACAATCTTATCATTTGTAAAAAAACTGTCTAGCATGGATTTCAAATCCCAACCGGAAAAAGTGTGGAGTGTATTCAAGCACCAATTGGAAATCGTCAATGCCCGTTTCAGGGGAACAAACTATTGCCATGCTTGCGGATTTACCGGTAAAAGGAAATTCAAGCGGGTACTTTGGCCTGAGCTTATTGCACAATGGGAGCTAAGTCCGGAGTGGGTCAATTGGTTCGACGAAAGGGAGGGCTCATACTGTGTCAATTGTCATTCGAGCTTGCGAACGAACCAACTCGCTACGGCCTTGATTAAGGGATTCAATCTACTTGCAGGGGTGCAAGGAAAAAGTCTCAAGGATGTTTGCCGCGATCCAGGGCTCTCAGGAATGAAAGTTGCCGAAATCAATTCTGCCGGTACAATACACCAATTTCTGGGTCAATTGCCTGGTTTGTCTTACTCTGAATATGGATCACAGTTACCAGAAATCAGATCAGAGAACCTGGAATCATTAAGTTACAGTCCATCCCATTTTGATATGGTAGTGACTTCAGAAACATTGGAGCATGTTCCTGATTTTGAAAAAGCATTAGCAGAAATTTATAGGGTTTTGAAGCCTGGGGGGCTACATATTTTTACCATACCCGTAGTATGGGACAAGCCAGCTACCAGGGTAAGGGCTAAAATAGAAAACAATGTGCTTGTCAATATCCTGCCTCCGAGTTACCATGGAGCCCCTGATGATGATTTCGAAGACTATCTTGTATTCAGCGAGTTCGGGAGCGATGCAGTTGATACCATTCGAAATGCAGGTTTTGATGTTGAGCTGATTCAGGATGCCGAAAACAAAGCACTTGTTACCTTTTTTACCAGAAAACCAGCACATTAATATCCGATGAATCCCTTGATGGCATCAATCCTAAATCGGATGACTGGCAGGGATTTTGCAGGTTTTCCTTGAAGGAGATACAGTAATCCGAGAATAACTGATGCACCCAGCTTGAAAAGGTATTCACTCATTTTGATCAGCAATCCTACTGTGCCTTTGTCACTTATCCTTACCCGCTCACCCCTTCCGATTCCACTGGCTACACGGTACATGTATTCCCTTGTCAATTTAACCGTTTCCACCACATGCTGCACCCTGATGTTGGGGTCATAAATAATCGGATCTTCTGAAGCCGTCAACCGGAAAAAAAAGTCTTTTCCTTCTCCACCTATTCTCAGTGTACCCTTTACACCCGGGAGTGCCGTATTGAACCCGCCAATGTGCATAAAAGCTTCCCGTCGCACGGCCATATTGGATTCCAACGGATATTTTCCGCTTTCAAACGGACATCGCGTTTTGCTGTAGTCAAAGTTTCCTACAAGAGAGGAAACAAAATGCGACATCCATAATGGTTCACTGGGGATATAGCGGGGAATGATTCTTCCTCCGGCTCCAATGGCTTCAGGGATCTCATCAAATAAATTGATATACTGAGAGATGAAATCCTTGTCGGCAACAGCATCATCATCCATAAATACCAATATGCCACCTTTTGCCACACCTGCACCGGTATTGCGTGCAAAAGAAGAGCCTTGTTGGCCCTCTTTCATATAGCTGGCTTGCATGTCAGTGTGGCTTTCCAAGAAGGCATGGCAAACCTGGTCTGTATTATCTGTACTGTTGTTGTCAACAACAATCACCTCATAGGTTGATTTGTCTGCATCCTGCTGGTACAGACTGTCCAGGGCCTCTTGGATGTATATTGCCCTATTGTAGGAACAGATGATTACAGAAATCTCTGGTCTGGTTTCTTTCATGCTTGCACAGTGCGTTTCCTGTAACTGATGAAGGCCGCAAGCAATAGTAGAATCCATACGGCAGCATTGGCGGCGTTACCAATCCATTCGCTTTTATAATAAGAGTCTGGCCTGAATTCAAAAGTTATTTCGTGCTTACCTGCAGGAATGAATGCGCCCCTGAGTACATAATTGGTCTTGTATATAGGGGTTTCTTGTCCGTCAACATAAGCTTTCCATCCCTTTTCGTAGTACACCTCACTGAAAACGGCAAACCGTTCAGTACTGCTGGATGATTGATAGCGGATCAGATCATTTTTGTTGGAAACCTGCCAAATGGAATCCCCTGCGTTTGCACTTGTCTTGCCTTGGGCTGCAGTTTCGATAACAGCTGTTGTTTTGACAGCCAGGCTATCCAGCATACCCATCACTTTAGCCGGATCTTTTTCTGTTTTAACTTCATCAATAAACCAGCATGGTCCGGCAGCTTCTGGATTCAATTGGTAGGAGACCTGTCCGGATGAAGGATCCCTAAACAAGATATATTTGGTGTTCAACATGTTCACCACGGGTCTGCAATCTGGAAACCTGTACAACTGTTTTTCAATCAAATCCTGATAGATGCTGAGTTTTGCTGCATGATAACCACCTATGGAATGATGGTAAACGCTGGTGAGTGCATTGCCATTGAAAGCGGTACTTACTCCATTGGTGAGATCAAAAACTCTGTACACGCTGGTATCTTTGGCAATTTCCAGGTTTATGGGTGACGGAGTAAACACCTGATCATATTCCTCAGGTTCCTGATAATTGGATGCATTCAAGTATCGTGCATCGACTGCCAGCAAATCAATCATTGAAAAAATGGTGATGATGGCGGTGGCCCAAGCTGCACTGAGCTTCTCCTTCATCGTGAACCAAATTACTCCTGTTGCAACCAGGATGAATAGAAGCCCCCTCATCAAATCCCCCAACAACATGGATTTACGGTCTTCTTGTAAACCATCCAGAAAATTGTTTACTGCGGGGAGAATGGTATTTTTTTGTTGGGCATCGGCAATCTGGTTGACCTGAGTTAGGAGATTCCTGTCATTTTCACTCTTAAAATCTCCCGTAACATAGATGAAAAGTGCCAGAAGGAAAACGCCGCTTACAACGTACAATCCTTTTTTGTATTGGGTGAATATCGTTGGCGACTTCTTTTCGAATATAAGCTGTTGTGCAGCGAGCATGGCGCTGACGGCAAATACGAATGTAGGGATTACCATGATCATACTCGGTGCCCTGAACTTGTTGTAAAAGGGAAGGTGCTCAAGCAAAAAGACATTGAAAGACTCAAAATAATGCCCCCAACTCATCATGAATGCCAATCCCGTTACCGCCAGCATCCACCCCTTGTGTTTGTTCGGCAGAAACGATAATGCCAACAGGGCCAGCATGCAGATGATGGCACCGGAATAGGTGGGGCCTGCAGTTCCCTGAGTAATACCCCCCCAATAGAATTGCAGATAACCCTGAAGTTGCTGACCAAGCTCCTGCGGCATTTCCTGGAGTGCGGCAATCGCTTTGGATTTATCTTCACTCACTTCCATATTCCCACTGCTGCCCCCAAACAACCTTGGGAACAACATAACCAAGGGCTCTTGGATTTGGAAGCTGTAGCTGAGTGCATAGTCTTTGTTCAGTCCTGTTTTGTTGTTGTTGCTTTTTTCATCAGCAAGCACACTGCCTCCGCGAATGGAGGTCTTGGAGTATTCATAGGTTGTAGCCAACACAATGATGTTGCACAGGACGCCTATCACTCCGCCAACAATCGCCAAACCTATGGCACTGATCAGGTGTTTGAATTGTTTTTCCTTGATCCAGTTGATGACATATCCTAAGGTCATGAAAAGAGCAATAATGAGACCATAATAGCTGATCTGTGGGTGGTTTGCACTGATCATCAGACCAGTAAAGAGAGCCGTAAGGGCAAGTCCCCACCAATATTTTTTTTCATAAATCAGGATGAGTCCACCCACAAATGCAGGCAGATATCCCAAAGCAATCATCTTGGTTTCATGACCAGCACCTATCAATATGGGATGATATGTTGCAAAAGCATAGGAGAGTCCGCCCAAAATACCCAAATAAGGATTGATGCCAAGGATTTGCGTCAACAAGTAGAAACAGATGGATGCGAGCAGGAAAAAATAAAATGGTTTGGGTAAGGACAAGGTAAGGAGTTGGAAGGCATAACCAATGGAGAAGGGATTATCACCTTCCATGGCAATCTGATAGCCTGGCATACCACTGAACATGCCATTGGTCCATAAGGGCAGTTTTCCTGTTTCTTCTTTGGCCTTTCGCTGGTCTTCATACATCGCTTTCCATTGGATGTTGTCTGACTGCTGCAGTACCTTGCCTTCAAGGGCAGGTTTGCAAAAAAGTACTGCAACTATCACGAAAACAACTATGGCGATCAGATGAGGTACGACCTGCTTCAGACTGATTTTTCTCATATCAACTATTTTGTAGCTCTTGTTCAGGAGCGGAACAAATATATTAAATTTATGAAGCTTCAATTACCTAAAATAATAATGATTATGGGCTTCATCAGAGAATTCAGGGAGTTTGCATTGAAAGGCAATCTGGTCGACATTGCAGTCGCATTTGTGATGGGAGGTGCGTTTGGTAAGGTGGTTTCCACTTTCACAGAAAAAATGGTTGCTCCCTTGATAGGATTATTAACCGGGGGGACTAATTTTTATGATAAAAAGATTGTTCTGCGCAGTGCGGTTGAAGAGGTAGTAGACCCATCAGGTAAAGTAGTGGTAACCAATGGGGGAGAAGTTGCCATTGAGTGGGGGGCATTCGTTACAGTGGTCATTGATTTTATCATTGTAGCCTTCGTTATGTTCCTGATCATCAAGGCGCTGAATGCAATGAAAAAGAAGCAGGATATCAGTGCTCCTCCATCCATATCAAAGACAGATCAACTGTTGATTGAAATCAGGGATGCCCTTCAAAGCAAGAAGGATTAATTCGAACTCGCCTTGACCATTTCTGCAACAACTTTGTCAATGGGGAGGCTTACTGAAGCTGAACCAAATTCCTCCATGGGAATCATCCTGAAGGTTTCTGTTTGACCTGTTTGGTGATACACTGCCATCTGTTGTTCATCAAAATCAAAGGGCTTATCTCTCAGCGGAACGCAGATGGGCTCAAGTGCCTTTGCTTTATAATAAATGGATAAGATCTGTTGTGAAGTGTTGAATGCAGAGATTTGAAAGAAATCTGTAGTGTACAAATGCGCTCCAACCTCAACCTTCAAATTCATTTCTTCCATGAACTCCCTGGCCAGACAATCTCTAGTTCCCTCACCGAATTCAAGTCCACCACCCGGGAATTTGGTATACATGTTGCCCCGGATAAATTCATCGCTGACGAGTACTTCATTTTTTTCGTTGACAAGAATGCCATAAACACGTAGTGTAATCATACAAGAATAGTTGAACCTATTTTCAAATGATGATATTTCCTTCAAATACAAATTGTGCCGGCCCGATAAGCCAAATATTGTCGGCAGTGGTTTCACTGGTGCGGTTGAACAGTATGGACAACTGGCCGCCGGCAACACCAACTGCAATTTCTTGGATACCCATTACCGTTGAAGAAGCTATTGCAGCAGCGGTTGCGCCTGTTCCACAACTGAGCGTTTCATCCTCCACACCACGCTCATAAGTTCGGATGTTGATGCCATATGGTGTCTGGGCAACAAAGTTCACATTGATGCCTTCAGCAGCATAAGTGTCATTGTATCGGATTTGTCTTCCCTCCTGGTAAACATCCAATTTTTCTAAATTATCCACGAAGCGGATATAGTGGGGGGAGCCTGTATTCAGGATACAATCTCCACCATCGATCAGCATATCTGATACATCTTTCATCTTCAGGTGTATGAGCCGGTTGCTGTCGATTTTGGCTTCATGTGGACCATCAACGGCAATGAACAGATAGTCTGATTTGCTGATGCCCATATCGTTGGCAAATTGGACCAAACACCTTCCACCATTACCACACATGCTTCCTTCATGGCCGTCTGCGTTATGGTACACCATCCTGAAATCATAGCCTTCAGCCTTTTCCAGGAGCATCAATCCGTCTGCCCCAATACCCATCTTGCGATTGCACAGAAAGGAAATCTGTGAGACTGTCAGCCCATCATACAGCCCATTCCTGTTGTCAATGATCACAAAATCATTCCCTGTACCCTGATATTTTCGAAAATGTATATTCATCACAGTTAGCTTATTATTCATCTTTTCTCGTCCCTCGTCACTGGTCACTCGTCACTCGTCCCTTGTCCCTCATCCCTCATACCTCCTGCCTCGTGCCCTGCCTTCGGCAGGCAAGCTCTTGCCTAGTGCCTCATGCCTCTTGCCTCTCTAAACAACCCTCTCCAACACATGTCTGATGAGTTTATCCACTACCTGGTCGGCATCTGCAGAAAACTGACCGGCAATCCTATTTGCCACGATTGCACTCATAGACATTGCCTGATGCCCCATGCATCGTGATAATCCATACAATGCTGCTGTCTCCATCTCAAAATTGGTAATCCGGTAATTGCCCAATCGGAACGCTGTAAGCTCTGGATTCAATGATGGCATAGATAAGCCCATTCTCAGATTCCTGCCTTGGGGGCCGTAAAAACCCGGACAGGTTGCCGTGATGCCCACATGACAATCTTCGGCCAACTTGGCTAACAATATCCCTCCGGCACCAAAAACATAGGGTGACGACAGGTTAGGATTGAGGTGGACCTGATTTCTGAACGATTGCAATATGG
>JBDLUN010000032.1:0-4806 GCA_039805245.1 Bacteroidota bacterium | reverse complement strand
TACGTGTATTCAAAGCATTAAAAGCAGAAATACATTTTAATGTGAAACTAGAAGACAATTTTGTTAAACTAATTTGAATTCATTAAAAGCGTGATTTCATGACTGTAAGAAGGGCATGTTCGAAGCGCAACTGCCTGCTTCGCCATGTATTACCTTTTCATCCTCATAAGCAACCG
The DNA here is from genome assembly GCA_039805245.1 of Bacteroidota bacterium. GTDB lineage: Bacteria > Bacteroidota > Bacteroidia > Chitinophagales > Chitinophagaceae > Pollutibacter. The sequence continues at coordinate 4,630 of JBDLUN010000032.1, read as the reverse complement.
TTAACTGTACCTTGGCATCTGGTAAGAGCTAGGAAATAGTACCATTTTTACGCAATCTTGCTTGGCGTTGCATCAACCGGTGTGAAAGCATGATGGCCAAACGCATCAATTACGGTGTTTCCCGGCAGGCATAGCCAAACATCATACCCTGATCACCTGCACCTCCATCAGCCACACTGCGATTGATCTCCCGGCTTTGTCCGTGCAACAGGTTCAGGTATCGCGCCTTATCGGCATCGAACTCACCATCATGCTGCATAGTTGGAGGAAAAAGATAAAAAGTTTGCATTTTTGCCAGTTGTTGGCTGATGTGGGCATGATTATCCTGCAAGTACCCGGTAATTTCAGCAGCAGGCTGAGTTTGGTGGAAGTAGACCACCTGCCGGTTACCGAAGATATTCCTTTCGCAGGGTATGGGTGTTGATATTGAAGCCAAGGTATTGGTGTTTTGGGATACTGAACGATGCTGTCAGGGTTGCTGCGGGATTTAAAAGTGAAGGTAAATGTTTTCAGATCATTATTATATCCATCAGTTCGGGGCATCAAGGAATTGTTGGGTAGCAAAAAAGCCTTTATATATTCGGGTTAAAGCCAATTGGATTTCTGTTAGATTTGCTGAGTGCAAATTCCTCCTCACAGCATTTTTCGAGGCGAACTGTTAGATTTTGAGTGTTTTCAAGCAGGCTGCTGACGAGTATTTTTTTCCTGATATTGGCAATTTGTCCGCCAGTGAGGGGAAACTTTGCTGTCAGTCCTTGCAAGAATTCCAAACCCATTTCAGGAAATGCCTTCTGCATGATGGCTAACCTAACTTTCCATTCGGGTTGTTTGAATTCGACTTTGTAGAGCAGCCTCCGTTCGAATGCACTGTCAAGTTGGCCGGCAAGGTTGGTGGTGGCCATGAAGATGCCTTCAAAGTCCTCTAGCTCCTGCAAGAGGATATTCTGCATAGCATTCCGCATTTTGTCTACACTGTTCTGTACCTCAACCCGCTTGCCAAAGATTGCATCGGCTTCGTTGAAAAGCAAGATTGGTGAACGTTCAAACTGCTTTTTAGCCTCCCGATATTCTTCAAAAACTTTAGCAATGTTCTTTTCACTTTCACCCACCCATTTGCTATTGATTTGGGGGATGTCTACCATCAATATGTGTCGGCTTGTTTGACGTGCCAGTTGTTTGACTGAAGCAGTTTTTCCTGTTCCCGGTTGGCCATAAAGTAAAACTGTAAAGCCCGGCCGCATATTGATTGCAGCCATCTGTACGGTGATGGCTGTAAAGCGTTCCGCTGTTAATGCCTTTGACAAGAGCTCAATCTGTTCTTGCTCACGACTGTTATAAACCAAGTCTTCATCAGGTATGTTACTTGGGGAAACCAGTTTACCCATTTCCGGTTCAAAGCTATTTGGTTTAAGCGCTATTGCGAAAGTGAATAATTTTTCTTTCACCCTATCACACAATTCCACTGAGTGGCAGAAGTCGAATAATCCGCTGTAATCCTGAATGTATTTGCCTTTGAAAAGCTGGCATTTTGCTTCTTTAATGCCCATGCGGTAATGTAGCGCTTCGCTGTTGTTATCAAAAACATCTTTTACAACTTTATCCAATTCCACCGATTCTTCACCTTTGTTGTATTGGATACACACATGCAACAGCACCATCAAATCCGTTGCATTCAGTGCCGGTTGGGCAAGCAGCCACTTTGTTTCAGGCAAGTGACTATTCAGGTGTAAGATCTCTTTGCCCTCTTCCAATAGTTTACTCGTGGAGATATTGCCGCTGATGCGCTGCGCTATCAGGTCGTTGATGTCAAGCAGCATATCGCTAAATTTATCCACCCGCTGCGGTTGGAGCAGATCCAGCTTGCCCTCAGAAAGACAATGAATCAGCCTTGGATTGACCAGTACTGATTGGTAACTCAATCTAAAACGCTGGTCAACGCCCTGGAGCATGATGAACCTTTTGGCTGCAAGAGATTTAATATGTTGGTCGATGATAGCCAATCCGGACAAGGCTTTGCCGAAGTGACCCATGATACATTCCTTTGACGACTCTATGTCTTTCAACTGGTTACGAAGGAAAAAAGCAAGCAGGATGGCTTCTGCGTGGCTGATGTTAAAAAATGCCGCCAAGGGTTCAACTACTGGTTCAGCATTGTAGATAAATTCTTCATTAAAAGCCTTCTCTTCAGTGATGCATACGGTTTCCTGGATGACTGTTAGCATGGAAGTAAAATGCTGATGTGTATTCATTGGCAATTTTTTGGGGAACGGCAATATGATGGCCAGTATTGAAATTTTATTTCCAACAACTGCTTCGGAATATTGCCATGGATATGGGAGATTCACAAACAAATGATTTCCATATCCACCCCAAAAAAATGTTATTTAATTAGCATCAACTGAACTCAGTGGTTAATTTTCAATATCCTGCACATTAATATAATATTTGCTGGCAATCGGTTCGAGGGACAATAAACCATGTTGAAGCAAAATTTCAATATGATATGCCATATTTGCCGTGCTAACATACAAAACCATGAAATCATCCCTTTCACTTTTACTCATCCTCAGTATAGCACTATTGCTCGGTGCCTCCTGTCAAGCTCCTGCCAAACAGGATGAAGGTCCGGTGGTCAAAGTGATTGATGGAGATACCTTTGACCTGCTCATCAATGGACAGCAGGTTAGGGTGCGGATGGATGGCATTGATGCACCGGAAAGGGGGATGGATTATTACAAGGTTTCTAAAACCTATTTGGGTGATCTGTGTATGGGCAAACAGGTTCGGGTGGTGTTAAAGGAAAAAGACCAATACCAACGTTGGGTAGGGAGAGGGTTCTTGCCGGATGGCCGCGACCTGAGCCTGGAAATGGTTAAAGCCGGTATGGCATGGCACTTCAAAAAATATTCTGCTGATGCTGCCCTGAGCAGTGCGGAAGAGGAAGCGCGAAGCAACAAGCGGGGTTTGTGGCAAATGCCGGATCCTATGGCACCATGGGATTTCAGGAAATCAAAAAGAAAGAAGAACGGATAATTCAACAAGCCAGGCAGTTAAGGTCCGTTAATGACATACTCCAAGAGTGCATCACTGGAGGCAGTAAACTTTTATATTACTTCCTTGCCAACTGATTGCATCACCAGGCAATATAGGCAATCAGGATCCCCACAGGATTTCTTGAGTCTCAATGCCATGATTTCCTCCCACACGGTATGCAGCCAGCTGTCGAGTCCGGCATGGGGAGCCACGGCAAGCACTTCTTCCGATGCTTCATCTTCCAGGTAGTGGAAAGCAAATTCAAATGTTTGGGCATCTGGGTAAACCGACTGCATAATCCCGGCATAGATCATACCTTGCCGCCAATAGGCTGATCCGGGATTGTTGTTATCACCAAAAGGTTCCAGCGGGTCACGGCGTCTGCCGGTCTTGTAATCCACCATCTTCACCTTGTCACCATCCACTTCCACCCGATCGAGGATTCCCTTGATGCGCATGCCAGCAGGACTCATTTGCTGAAATGCCTTTTCAACAAATACAGGTTTTTCCGGAAGGGGATGTTTTTCCAAATACCTGGGCAGCAGCCAAAGTGCATAGCGGCGGTAAGCATCCAAGTGAAGGGGATGGAAGCGGAACCACGCAACTTTGAACAAGTGATTAACCGTCTTTTCCAGCAACCCCGAATCGTGCTGCATGGAGGGTGATTTGCCAATTATTTTCAACAGATCATGCATCAGGTTGCCAAATGCAGTGGCTTCCGAGCCCATGCCGGGAACCTTAATGAGCTGTGTGATGAAAAATCTGTTTTGGCAATCGCTCCAATGGTGTGTGCCGGTAGGCGACAATGCGTAACGGGCGCAACGCTCTTCCACCAACCTGTTCCAGTCATCATCGGCATGAACCTTATATTGTTCCACGGGTGGTATGTTGAAATGCCTGTCTCTGTTGTCTTGCAATTCCATTCCCCAATCCAGCAATGGCTGGAGTAAAGCGCTTGACCCCTTGCCATCCTCTTCATGGTAACTGCAATGCAACGCTTGTTCGGCACGGGTACAAGCCACATAGAACAGCCGGGCCAGGTCATCTTGAGTGGATGCTTCCGGATAAATCAAGGCCTTCAGGGCTAATGGGATTGGCAATACATCAGCCTGAGGTGCATCCTCCCAGTTGGCTGATTGGCACCCAACCAGCAAGACCCTGCTGAAACCCAAGCCTTTGGCGGCATGGATGGTGCTCAAGGTCACCACTGTATCATCAGCTACAGATGATGGAAGATTTACTGGAATGGCAATATGCTGTTGCATTTGGTAGCTGATCATGGCTGCCAGTGAGCGGAGTGTTTTCTGTTTGTCTGTCTCCAGAAAATGTTCCAGCCATTCCGCCCATGCTCTTGCTTCCGCTTGAGTTGGTGACTCTCTTAACCCAATGGATACAGCCAATTGCAGGATGCTCAGGGTTTCCGCTGTCAGTGTTTCATCCTGGCGCCAGAGCAGTGATTGCATGAGTGTATACCAAGAAGGCAAATAAGACAGACGGTTGCCGGATGCGCCAAGCCATTCAAAAAGCCTTATTTGTGTTTGCTGCCGTTGTTCCATGAACAGCTGTAGCAGCTGCTTCCCATCCTGTTTGTGGAGGA
>JBDLUN010000031.1:0-3258 GCA_039805245.1 Bacteroidota bacterium | reverse complement strand
TACCGCCCAATTTCAGAATTTCACCTTCGAGTGCTGTAATCTTATCCGACAAGGCGTCACGTTCTTTTGTGAGTTTGGAGAGTTCAGCTTTTTTGGCTGCGATATCCTTGTTTTCCTGTTTTTTGCCGGAGCAGGCTGCCAGCAGGAAGAGCATACTGATGATCAATGACTTTTTCATATTTGTGTTTTGTGCTTTTTCGATTTGATTAGATTTTACCCAAGGCTTTCAGGTAGGAAATGCGTGCGTTGATGGCGTCATAAAGCGCTTGGAAGTAGTTGCCTTCAGCTGTTTCCAGTTCCGTTTCTGTTTGCAGCAATTCAAAGCTGGAACCCAAGCCCTGTTCGTATTTCTTTTTGGTGGTGTTGTACACTTTTTCTGCAAGGGAAACGTTGCGCTCTTGCATATCCAATGAGGTGAGTGCATTGTTGAAAATGATGGTGGCTGCCTGGACCTGCAGGTCGATTGCCCTTTTTACATTCTCCAACGTATTGGATGTTTTTTCCAGGTTCAGTTTAGCTTGCCTGATCCTTTGCCCTTTTTGTCCTGCATCAAAGATGGGTACGCTCATATTCAATCCCCATACGGAAGTTTTGAACCATTTTTGGCTAAAGTCAAACAGGTTTGATTTTTGTCCGAGCGCATTCCTGCTGTAGCTCCAATAGGTAGCGATGGTTGGTGCGTAAGACAGCTTCTGCCGCTTGATATCCAAGCCCTGAAGGTCTTTCACGATGTTCAACACCTGAATTTCTTTGCGGTCTTCGTACTTGAATCCCGACATATCCATGAGATCTCTTTTGATTACGTCGTTGGAGAGTTTATCGGTCAGCGTCAGGGTATCTTTTTGGTCGATGGCCATGGCGAATTTGAGTGCAGCTTCACCCACTGCCATCAGTTTTTCTATCTGGTTGACGGTTGTCATCAGGTTATTGAGAGTTACCTGTGTTCTGTCGATATCCAGTCTTTCAGCAAATCCGTTTTTGAAAAGTTTTTCCTGGTCTGATTTCAGTTTCTGCAAGCGTACGATGCTTGAATCGAGGTAGACCTTTCTTTTTTCTGCAATCAGTACACTGTAGTAAGCCCGGTAGACATTGCTTTTCACAGAGTCTTCCATGGCTTTGATGTTGGCTTCGGTGAGGTCAACCGATTTTTTTCTGGCCAGTACGGCAATGAAAAGATCTGGTTGGAAGAGGAGCTGTTGGAATTGAAAGCCTGCAGAGGATTGCCAGGGCACGCCGAATTGAGCAGGAAAGTATTGGGGCGGATTATTGGGTTTGGTGATGGGGCTGCCCGCGCCGTTTTTTACACCATTGTCTGTCAACACCTGGTATACCGATGGGGAGATGAAATCCGGGAGGAGTGTAACCGGGATGCTGAAGAAGTGCTGTGTGGAAATGGTTCCGTTCACCTGCGGCAATGCCTGTGCGATGAGTTCCTTGTTTTTCGCCAATTGCAGTTCCCTGTCGATTTGCAGGTTTTTGATGTCTGTCACCTGTTTCAATGCCAGTTCAACAGCCTGATTGGCTGACAGACTGTATTTTTTCTGTGCCTTGCCGGCGATAGGCAGCAATACTGTTGCCGCCACGATCATAATGCCCCAACGTGTCATTTTGCTTGTTTTATTGTACATGTATTTGTGCTCTCTGTTTTTTGTATGCTTCAATCAGTTTGAATCCTTCTTCCGTAGCCAGGCCGTACAGGAAATTTTCAATGATGGTAATACTCACTTCCGCCACATTGAATTTGGTAGTAGGGAAAATTTCCATGTTGAAAGCCAGCATCATCGATTCCAGTCTGTATTTGGCCAGTATTTCCACCTGAAGGTCGTTGCGGTAATATCCCTCCGCCATCCCCCTCCTGAGGTTGCTGGAAATGATGTCCAACAAAAAGGAGTTCTTGTGTTCCATGAATTGCTGGAAGGAGGCAAAGTGGTATTTGTGTAGGTCCACCAGTACAACCGGGTTCATGTTGGCCAATTGTTTGGTGATCAGCTGCATGGTGTTGAAGATCTCGTCAACGGCATCTTTCGATGGACTGCAGCAGCCGATGGCTTCATTTTGCATGAGTGCAATCTCTTCTTGCAAAACAATATCCACCAGTTCGTCTTTGTCTTTGAAATGCTGGTAGATGGTTTTTTTGGAGATACCCAATTGGCTGCAGATGTCATCCATGGATACCGAGCGGATGCCCAGGCGCATAAATTGGCCTTTGGCTTGTGCAATGATTCTGTCTCTCAGTTCCATATTGTCTGTTTGGCGGCGCAAAACTACGGAAACTCTCAGCGGATAAAAAGTTTCTGTTGAAAAATATTTCTTAAAATGTTGAACGGCATTTTTCCCATTTGGACAGTCCTAGTGGTGTTTTTTCGGTAAAAAAGGGAGCTTTTTCCCCTTCAGGGATGCTCCAAAGGGGTGTATATTTGCCCTAAAGGAATCTATGAAACCATTCAGGCCAGCCAGGGTCTTGTATTACTTCTTCCAGGGTTTGGTGGTCTTGGCACCGATAGTCATTACGGCATGGACAGTTGTTTCCCTGTTCAATTTCATTGACGACATTCTCCCCAACTTGTTGCATGTTCTTTTCCCTGATTTTGTGGTTTTGGATGCCAGTGGGTATCCCAAAAAAGTACCTGGTCTTGGCTTTCTGGTGGTGGTTTTGCTGGTGTTGATGGTAGGGTATGTCTCATCGACCTTCATTGTGAGCAGGTTGTTGCAGTGGTTTGATAACATTCTTGAACGCACACCCGGCATCAAAATCATCTATTCCACTGTAAAGGACTTTCTGGAAGCCTTTGCCGGCAACAAACGCAAGTTTACCAAGCCTGTTTTGGTGGCCATAGAATCACCCGATATCTGGCGGATAGGGTTTATCACCCAGCAGGATGTATCAGAGTTCGGACTGAAAGAACATGTTGCAGTTTATGTACCCCATTCCTATGCTTTTTCCGGGGTCACTTACCTGGTAAAGCAGGATAGAATCAGGAAGGTGGAAGAGGTGAGTTCTGCTGATGCCATGAAGTTCATCGTTTCTGGCGGGGTAACAGAGGTGGAGGGGAGTGTGGAAAAGGCATGAGGCATAAGGGAAAAGGGATGAGGGAAAAGGCATGAGGGAAAAGGCATGAGGGATGAGTTGAAAGTTGAGCTTCTCTCAACTTTCAACTTCAAACTAAAATCAATTTTGTGAAGATGGGAAATGAGGTGGTATTGGATGAATTGAATATTACTTTTAGGTGTAGTGCTGGTGAGTCGGACAAAACTCCC
>JBDLUN010000030.1:0-2572 GCA_039805245.1 Bacteroidota bacterium | reverse complement strand
TGAGTTGTGCATTTCGGATGTATTTGTTTTGTGCACCATTGTTAACCGCTTCAATGACAAACTGCTTGCCAGGATAATATTTTTCATGGAGTTGCAAAGTGATTTTGTCAAAGACCGGACTTGTGATTTCATAAAACGGTTTTTCGCTGGTGCCTCCATCGGTTGAAAAAAGACCAATTTTGAGCAGCACTGCAAGAGAACCCATCAAGCCCTGATCTTCATCGCCACTGTATCCTTTCTGGGGTGAAATGCCGCTGTATACTGAGTCCACCAATGTTCTGGTCCAATATTGCGTAAGCCAAGGCTTACCGGCATAGTTGAATAAAAACGGTGTCTGCATGCAGGGCTGATTGCCGTAATTGATGTACACCCTCCTGTTCAATTCCTGGTCAACTGGATTTTCCGATTTCCCGGAAACAAACCCATGCTTGCGGGCCTCTGTGAATGCAAAATTCAGCTTATCTGAAAATTTTTTGGTTCCCCCATGCAAGGCAATCAATCCAGGAACATCATGTGGTACAAACCAGGAATATTGGGCAGCATTGCCTTCATTGAACCCGTGCTCGTAACGGAGGATATCAACAGGCTCTGCCCACTTGCCTCCACGTTCCCTGACCCACATCCAGCCGATATCCTTGTTGAAAACATTTTTATAATGCTGCGACCGATTCATGAATAGGATATAATCATCTTCCAACTTCAGACTTTTCGCCAACTGTGCCAGTGCAAAATCCTGATAAGCATATTCAAGTGTCTGTGCCGATCCATCCTGGTGAAAACCATATTTTACCGGATGGAGGGGATGTGGGATGTAACCCAATTCCATATATTCTTCTATGCCTCCGCCTTTGAATGTTTTGTGTTCATAACCGGCTTTGCTCATCATCCCACCGGGGAAATGGTCTTTACGCATTCCCGCATAGGCCTTTTTGATATCAAAACCCCTGATCCCTTTGAGCCATGCACTCGCAATAAAAGGGGTAGTAGTGGCTCCGGTCATCACATAGGTATAGTTGCCTCCAGAAGGACCGCGTGGTATCAATCCGCCGTCATCATACATCTGCAGCATAGAGCGGATAAAATCTTCAGTAACCTCCGGATACACCAAGTGCCAAAGGGTGTTGAGCGACCATTGCGCGCCCCACCAGGAATCGGAATTGTACATTTTGAAGGACGGTTGGCCTAATTCATCCAAAGGCACTTTCCTTTTGACAGGTTGGGATCCGGTATTGTCGATATAGGCTCCGCTCACATCACTTACAATCCTTCTTCCCTGCAAAGCGTGGTAGAGGTCGGTATAAAACCTGCGTTGTTCTACTGCAGTTCCACCCTCCACTTCAATCCTGCCCAACCATTTGTCCCACTCTTGTGCAGATGATGCCACCACCTGGTCAAAATCCCAGCCCGGCAGTTCGGTCATCATATTATGCATGGCTTCATCAACGCCAGTGTAGGAGATCGCTATCTTCATCAACTTCACCGCATTGGCCTTGGTGCTGAAACCGATATAGACACCGGTGTTCTTTCCAGACACCGCGTCAGCACCGTGCTTTATAGGTGTATTATCATCTATGGTTATCACCGGATTTCTGACACCATCTTTCCAGGTGCCAAAGCGCTCAAAAGGCTGGTCAAAGTTGGCAACAAAATACACCGTGATAGGCTTGGGACGCCTGATGGTTGCCGCCATCGTGACCTCTCCGACTATCACCTGGTTGTTGAGCATTTTGACTTTCGCACTTTCTGTTGCTGACGACCCCAATACGGTTGTGAAATCAAAGAGAATATTGCTTGAATCTGCCTCAGGATAGGTATACCGGTGAAACCCTACTCTTGTGGTGGATGTGAGTTCTGCAGTGACCCCGTAGGTTTTCAATTTGATCTTATGGTACCCCGGCTTGGCTGTCTCTTCCTGATGGGAATAGGTTGAACCATAGGTATCTGAGCCCAAATGCCCTTTGAAACGACCAGTTGTAGGCAGCACCGGAATACCCGATAATTCCCAGCAATGGATATGACTGAAACACCTGATGGTATCTTCATTGTATTTGTATCCCGTATTCCATACGCCTTTGAGATTCATATCAGGACTCAGGTTGACCATACCAAAAGGTCTGGTAGCGGAACTGAAATAAAAAAACCGGGAATTGGCAGCATCAACCATGACCTCTACAAGGTCTGATTTTCGCTGACCGGATGAACCCTGAGAAAAAGCAGGGGTTGCTGTTGACAGTAGTGCACAGCACACAAATGCAAAAGAGAATAACCTCATGGTGTTGTTTTTGGACTTACCTACAAAATAGACCAATTCGGGAACTATAAAAAATGCCAGGTATCCATCACATGATGAATCCTGGCATTTTGAATAAGCGTGTAACAATCAATAACCGGGGTTTTGCTCAATCCTCGGGTTGGAGTTGTCAAGCATGCCTTGCGGTATAGGTCTCAGCAGATGTTTCGCAGCGATTTGTGCAGCGCCTGCCCTTCCCCATTTGGTCCAGCCATTGAATGTTGTTGACCGCTCAATCAGCTTGCCTGTCCGCTTGAGGTCGAACCAGCGTTGGTTGCCCTC